>JAFZOC010000257.1 GCA_017550765.1 Oscillospiraceae bacterium | reverse complement strand
GACCAATATCCCCGTGCTGGGCGGCAAGGCCAGCTATGACCCGGATACCCGCACGCTGAATCTGGACGGCTACACCGGAAGCATCGGCGTCCTCGGTCAGGACAACTTCGATCCCGATCTCACCAGGCTCTTCAGCATCACCGCCAGCGGCGATCTGACCATCACCGGCAGCGGCACCCTCTCGGACGGCAGCCTCCGCGGCGGCATCAGCTGCGGCGGCAACCTGACGCTGGACGGCGATCTTGAGATCAGCGCCTGGCTCCACGGCATCTATGCCGCCGGCGACCTGAGGGTGAGCGGCAGCGTGCGCGTCACGGACACCACCCAGGTGGCCGTGGGTGCGGGCGGCAACCTTTACATCACATTCGGCTCCCTGCGTGTCGATACCGATGAGGGCATCGGCGTGGATTGCCGCGGGGACCTGACCGTGGCAGGCGAGCTGCAGGCTGACGCCGGCGAGGCGGGGGTCCAGTGCGGCGGCAACGTCACCCTGGTGGGCGGCACGATCTGGGCCGGTTCCGGAAACGACATCGGCCTGATCGGCAGCAGCGACCTGAACATCCAGAACGGCGGCTTCGCCGCCTACGGCAATGTCCAGGCCATTGAGGTCGCCTCCATCAGCTTCGATACCGCTACCCACATCATCAGACTGCCGGTCAACGGCACGGTCAGCGAAGAAGGTACCACCATCCTCGACCCCGAAACCGGCGATCCCGCACTGAACGTGCAGATCACCGACAAGGATCCGACGATCATTCTGGGCGTCAAGGATCTGGAGGGCAACGAGAACGTGGGCGGCACCGTGGCCATCAACAACGGGGACTTCCAGCTTGAGCAGTCCGGCAGCTACCCCTACGGCACCTGGGTCACCATCCGCGCCCGGGCGGCGGAGGGCTACCGCTTCGACCACTGGGAGGACGAGTACGGCGCTCGGCCCAACGATGAGAGCGATCGGGCAGAGACCTCGGTGGGCGTCTTTGTGGACGGCATCTTGTACGCCGTGTTCGAGGAGCTGCTGCCCATCAACGAGACCACCTTCCCGGACGACAACTTCCGCAGCTACATCTCCGCAAACTTCGACGGTGACGGCGACGGTTACCTCTCCCGGGACGAGCGCGATGCGGTGACGGCCATCGACGTCTCCAACAAGTCCATCAAGAGCCTGGTGGGCCTCAAGCACTTCCCGGAGCTGGTCAGCCTGTACTGCTACGGCAATCCCGATCTCCAGGAAGTGGACGTGCGGAAGAATCCCCAGATCAAGTATCTCCGCTGCTACAACAACAGCAAGCTCTCCCGTCTGTACGTGACCGGCTGTACCGAGCTGGAGGTCCTGTGGTGCAACAACTGCAAGCTGACAAGCCTGCAGCTCAGCTCCTGCACCAAGCTGAAATCCCTCTCCTGCCAGAACAACGATCTCTACCATCTGTATCTGGGTCAATGCCCTGATCTGGAGATCCTGTACTGCTACGGCAACGCGAACCTCGCCGACCTCTCGATCAACAGTGATGCGCTGCGCCTGTTCTACTGCTACGGCACCAAGCTGGATACCCTGGACGTCTCCAGCTGCAGCCTGATGCAGGAAGTCTTCTATCGCGGCACGTACACGCAGACCTCCAGCTATGATGAGTACACGCAGACCGAGAGCGGCGTCACTTCGACCCTCCGCTGCAATCCGGGCGCGGCCGTGGAGAACGACCTGGGCATCCCCATCAACAAGCCCAACTTCCCGGACGACGACTTCCGCCAGTACGGCGCGGCAAGCTTCGACCTGAACAAGAACGGCTGGCTGAGCCCCGCGGAGATCGCCCTGGCTACCAGCCTGTGTCTGGAAGAATGGACCGATATGCACAACGTCCAGGGCATCCACTTCCTGACGGAGCTGACTTTCATCATGATCGACAGCAACCCGGATCTGACGGAGCTGGACGTGTCGCAGAACACCAAGCTCACGGGCCTGGAGATCTGGGGCAACGGCCTGACCAGCCTGATCCTGGGCCAGCAGCCCGCGATCGAGAGCATCTATGCGGACCACAACGCGCTCACGACCGTTGACCTCAGCGGCGCGCCGAATCTGCTGCATCTGGACATCAGTACGAACCCCCTGACCGGCATCGACCTGAGCGTGACGCCGGATCTGAAGGAGCTCTACATCTACGGCACGGAGCTGGCCGAGCTGGATCTCACCGGCACGCCCATCCTGCTGGACGCCTATCTCAACGGCACCCCAACGGCGCACGAGGATCTGGGCTATGTGGAGTACGCCGGCGGGCCTCTGGGCGGGCGCCTGCTGATCGACCCGGACCAGGTGGTCATCACCGAGACCGCGCCCACCCACACCCCCGGCGACATCACCGGCGACGGCAAGGTGACCATCGCGGACGTGACGCTGCTGGCCAAGTACGTCAAGTCCCACGGCCAGGGCGTGGTGGTCATCGCCGCCGCGCTGGACGTGAACGGCGACGGACGGGTGACCATTGCGGATGTGACCCTGCTGGCCAAATACGTCAAGTCCCACGGCAACGGCGTGGTGATCCACTGACCATCTGCGTTCAGGACTCGAGCTTCTCCCGGCGGGGGATGCGAGCGATCGCATCCCCCGCCTTCGCGCAAAGGACCGCCGGCACCGGCGGCAGCCCCAGAGACAAAAAAAGGCGGACCCTATGCGATCGGATGTTCGTATAAGTCTTTTTGCTGTGATATGATATCAGTTAGTGTTCGATCGAAAGGGCCTCCTGAAAACAAAGAGGGGGGGACCGGAAAACGATGGAGGAGAAGAAGAGATGAAAAGACTGTTATCCGCGATCCTTGTCATGGCGCTGTTCCTCAGCTTCATGGGCGTCTCGGCCAGCGCGGCCGGTACGGGCAGCGTCAGCCTCGTCCCCAGCGTGTACGAGGTGTGTCCCGGCGATACGTTCACCGTTTCGCTGGTCGTCGACAGCAATCCCGGCGTGATGTTCTTCTGCTTCACCCCCAGCTATGACACGGAGCGCCTGGAACTGGTCAGCATGAGCGGTACAGGCTCGGGCTGGACCTGCTCCACCAGATCGGCCAACTGGGACGGCGCTTCCGACGAGGTCTTCACCGGCGCCGTCGTCACCATCACCTTCCAGGTGAAGGACGACGCCCCCGCCGGCGCCGCCAACATCGCGGGCTCTGTGGAGGCCTACAACTACAACGAGGACGAAGTCACCTTTACCGTGACGCCCGGCACGCTGACTGTGACCCACCGCGTCCCCGGCGACATCACCGGCGACGGGAAGGTGACCGTTGCGGACGTGACGCTGCTGGCCAAGTACGTCAAGGCCCGCGGCCAGGGTGTGAGCATCGTGTCCGGCTCCGGCAACGTGGACGGCAGCGCCGACGGGAAGGTGACCGTTGCGGACGTGACTCTCCTGGCGAAATACGTCAAGGCCCGCGGCCAGGGCGTGGTCAT
>JAFZOC010000256.1 GCA_017550765.1 Oscillospiraceae bacterium | reverse complement strand
GCCGCTCGGCGCTGCTGCGGTCTGCGTCCTGACGGCCGCGGCCGCCCCGGGCGATCGCCCCGCCGCCGCGCTGCGGCGCCATCGCGCTTTTTCTTGCCCGCCCCTTGCCGGGCGGAGCTCCACCGGGAGTCGAGGATATGACAGAGAGACCCAAGGACAAGCTCCTGGACCTGTGCCGTCTGGCGCTGGTGCTGGGCCTGGGGCTGTTCCTGCTGCTGGGCCTGGGCAGGACCCTGCTCCGGCCCATGGAGACGAACTATTATGAGAACCGCCCCGCCGCGCGTCTGGCGGGGCTGAGCCTGCGCGGCTTCCTGGACGGCAGCTTCCAGGACAGTCTGGAGGACGCCCTGGCCGACCAGGTCCCCGGCGCTCTGCGCCTGAAAAAGACGTACAACGACGCCAGCTCCGCCCTCCTGCTGCGCGTATTGCGTCGGGAGAGCGCGGCCCATCCGGAGCTCTTCTATCGCTACAACGGCGTCTACATCCGCGGCGACCGCGCCTTTTGGGATCCCTTCGACCCCGAGCCGCTGATGGGCGCCATCCAGGCCACCGCCGAGGGCTTCAACAGGGCCATGGCGGGGTCTGAGCTGCCCTTCTACTTCTATTTCGTGGAGTCCGACGCGGTGCTGGACATGAAGACGGGGGAGAAGACGCCCTTCTACGAGCTGGTCTGCTCCCTGCTGGACATCCCGGCGGAGCGTTGCGCCCGCTTCCTGGTGGACGATCCGGAGCGTTTCTGTCAGGAGTTCTTCCGCACGGACCACCACTGGAACGCCCGCGGTTCCTATCGGGGCTACCGGGAGATCCTGGCCCTGCTGGGCTGCGAAGAGGCGCCGCTGGAGCCTCTGGAGGAGCGGACGCTCCCCGGGGAGCTCTGCGGCAGCAAGGCCCTGCAGGCGGGGCTCACAGAGCTGACGGAGCCCTTTACGGCCTACCGCTTCGCCTATCCGCCGTTGGGCGTCTCCTTCGGCCATGAGGAAGAGTTCTTCGCCGGGACCTGTCCGCTGGAGATCGGCTACGGCAGTTTTTACGGCGGCGACGACGGTCTGGTGGTCTTCGACACCGGACGGGAGGACCGGCCGGACCTGCTGATCATCGGCGACTCCTACGACAACGCCGTGCTCAAGCTCATCGCCTCCCATCACCACAGGACCTACGCGGTGGATCTGCGCAACTATGCCCGGGAGCAGGGCGAGCCTTTCCGCCTGGACAGCTTCGCCCGGGAGCACCACCTGGACGCCGTGCTGATCCTGGGCAGCCAGGTGGTCTTCTGCGGCGACTACATCCTGGAGGGCTGAGATGGTATTCAGCAGTTTGAGCTTCCTGTTCTTTTTCCTCCCCGTCGTGGCGCTGCTCTACTTCCCGGTCCGCGACCGGCGCTGGCGCAACGGCGTGCTGCTGGCGGCTTCGCTCCTGTTCTACGCCTGGGGCGAGCCCCGCTATCTGCCGGTGATGCTGGGCGCGGCGCTGGTGGCCTGGCTGGGCGGACTGGCCATGGCCCGGGGCGGCCGCTGGAAAGAGCCGGCCTTCCTGATCACCGTGGCGCTGCTGCTGGGGAGCCTGTTCATCCATAAATATCTGGGCTTTGCCGCCCAGCAGCTGCGCCCGCTCTTCGGGGAGGCGCTGCCCGTGCCGGAGGTGGCCCTTCCCCTGGGCATCAGCTTCTATACCTTCCAGATCCTCTCCTATGTGATCGACCTGCATCGCGGCCGGGTCCAGGTGCAGCGGCGCTTCTTCCAGCTGCTGCTGTACGTGAGCTTCTTCCCCCAGCTGATCGCCGGGCCCATCGTCCGCTATCAGGACGTGGAGAGCGCCCTGAGCCAGCGGCAGGAGAGCCTGGAGGGCGTGGCCCGGGGCCTGGAGCGCTTCCTGATGGGCCTGGGCAAGAAGGTGCTGCTGGCCAACAGCGCGGCCTACCTGGCCGAGGGGCTCTTTTCCGCCGACCCCGCGCTCTGCGGGGCGGGCGGACTGTGGCTGGCGGCGCTCAGCTACACGCTGCAGATCTACTTCGACTTCTCCGGCTATTCGGACATGGCCATCGGCCTGGGGCGGATCTTCGGCTTCCGCTTCCCGGAGAACTTCGACTACCCCTACACCGCCCTCTCCATCACCGACTTCTGGCGGCGCTGGCACATCTCCCTGTCCTCCTGGTTCCGGGACTATGTGTACATCCCCCTGGGGGGCAACCGGGTCTCCAGGCCCCGCTGGGTGCTGAACATCCTGATCGTCTGGGCCCTGACCGGGCTCTGGCACGGGGCCAGCTGGAACTTCGTGTTCTGGGGCCTGTACTACGGGCTGCTGCTGATTCTGGAGAAACTGTTCCTGGGGAGGCTGACGGAGAAGCTGCCCAAGGCCCTGCGCTGGGCGGGGACCTTCCTGATCGTGATGCTGGGCTGGGTGCTCTTCGACCTGAGCGACGCCGCACAGCTGTGGGACGTGCTGGGGCGGATGTCCCGCTTCGCGCCCACGGACTGGGCGGGGCTGCTGGCCGACGACGTGGCCCTGGCCAAGGCCGCGCCGGTGATCCCCCTGGGCCTGGTTTGCATGCTGCCGCTCACCCGGGGGCTGCGCCGGGCGGAGGGCCGGGGCGCCGCCCTGCTGCGGATGGGGCTCAGCGTCCTGGTGCTGCTGGGGAGCCTGCTGTTCCTCTTCAGTTCCCGCTACGACCCCTTCATCTACTTCCGATTTTGAGATGCGCTCCGGCACAGCAGCCGGACCAAAAGGAACGGATCCCCCGCGATGTCTCGCGGGGGATCCGTTCCCTCTGTATGGGTCATGCCGTCCCATCCGCCGGCCGCGCGGGCCGGAGCGTCCTTCAGCTCTCCAGATAGGCCAGCAGCAGCTCGTAGGTGGCGCGCAGGCCGTCGATGTGGGTGCGCTCATAGCCGTGGGAGTTGGCGGTCCCGGGGCCGATGGCCGCGTGGCGGATGTCGTAGCCGGCCGCCACGCAGGGGTCGCAGTCGGTGCCGTAGTGGGGCGTGAAGATGTCCATCACATAGTCCACGCCCGCCCGGATGGCGGCGGCGCGCAGCTCGTTGGTCAGGCCCCAGTGATAGGGGTAGCGGGAGTCCTTGGCAAAGATGGAGACCTTCCGCTCGTCCGATCTCTGCTCCGGCCCGGTGGGGGCGATGTCCACGGCGATCATGTCCTCCACGTCCTCGGGCAGGACCACGGTGCCGTGGCCGATCTCCTCGTAGAAGGCGAAGTAGACATAGACCTTTCGCCCCGGCTCCCTGCCCCGCAGGGCGCGGATCGCGGCCAGCAGCACGGCCGCGCAGGCCTTGTCGTCGATGAAGCGGGACTTCAGATAGCCGTTGGAGAAGACGAAGCGGGGATCCAGGGCGATGATGTCCCCGGTGTCGATCCCCAGGGCGCGGACGTCCGCGGCGCTGTGGACGTCCTCATCCAGCACCACGCAGACGTTCCTGCGGAAGTCCGGCGCCGTGTCGCGCAGTTCCTCCTCGGTCACATGGACCGAATTGGGCGTGCGGCAGACGCAGCCGGTGTAGACCTTGCCGTCCCGGGTGTGGACGCGCACGTTCTCCATCACGCAGTAGAAGGGATAGAGCCCGCCCACGGGACAGACGTTCAGCGTGCCGTCGGCGTTCACGTGCCGGACCATCAGGCCGATGTCGTCCAGATGGGCCGTCAGGCAGAGGGCGCGGCCCTCGCCGCCCAGCTCCGCGACGACGCCGCCTTTGCGGATCGTGCGGTAGGGGACCTGCAGCTCATCCAGCATCCGGCAGAGCAGGCGCTGGCTCTCCTCATACTGGCCGGTGGTGCTGTCCACGGCCAGGAGCCGCTCGAAGCTCTCCAGACAGTATCGCTCGTCGAATGGGATCATATCGGCATCTTCCTTTCTGTCGTGTGCTCCGGCCGCTGCAGGGCGCGCCGGACTCAGCCCAAAGCGCCGGAGGCGTACATCGCCGCCGTCAGCGCCACCACCGGCGCCGTCTCGCAGCGGAGGATCCGCTCGCCCATGGAGCAGATGTGCAGACCGCAGATCCGGGCCAGATCCACCTCGAAGGGGGCGAAGCCGCCCTCCGGCCCGGTGATGAGGGCCAGGGAGCCCACGCCCTTGTTGGCCTCCAGGACCTTGTCCAGGCCCTCCCGCGGGCCGGTCTCGTAGAGCAGGATGCCCAGATCCCGGTGGACGGCCGCATCCAGCGCGTCGGCCAGCTCGCCCACCCAGCTCACCCGGGGGATGATGCCCCGGCCGGACTGCTTGGCGGCCTCCTCGCTGATGCGCTGCCAGCGTTCCAGCTTCTTCTCCGGGGCGTCCGGCCGGGCCACACAGCGCTGGGCCAGGAAGAAGCCGATCTCCGTGGCCCCGGCCTCCACGCACTTCTGGATGATGTATTCGGTCTTGTCCCCCTTGGGGAGCCCGCAGAGCACCGTCACCTTCAGGGCCGGCTCCGCCGGGCAGGGGACCACCTCGACGACCTCCACCTGGGCCTGCTCCCTGTCGGCCATGACCAGACGGCACTTGTAATCCGTGCCCTCCCCGTCACAGATGACCACGTCCTCCCCGGGCTTGAGCCGCAGCACCCGCACGTGCTCCGCGTCCCGGCCCCGGATGATCGCCGTACCGCCGGCCAGATTGGTCCCGGCCATGAAAAATCTCGCCATCGCGCACCTCGTCCCGTCCTGTCGTTTTCCTGCGTCTCGAACAGCGCAGCGCGGCTCGTCGGGCTGCGCTGCGGCATTTTGTCACAGGGCCATTATCGCATACTTCTCACCTCTTTGCAAGAGCGGGCATAGGCTGGGGCGAAGGAAAAAGGAGGCGAGAAGATGTCTGGGATGAGCGATCGGGAGCTGCAGCGCCGGCTGGAGAGCTTCCCGCGGGTCTGGGCCCGGGTGCGGCCGGGGGCCCCGCCGCCACCGCCGGGGAGACCGCCCTTTGGTCCACCGCCGCCACCGCCGGGG
>JAFZOC010000255.1 GCA_017550765.1 Oscillospiraceae bacterium | reverse complement strand
TGAAGGGGGAAGCCCATCCCCCTTCACCCTTCCCCCATGCTTGTCGAAACGATGCCGGATCGGGTCTGTCTACGGTCTGCGAGCGCCCCGGACGGGGCGCTCTTTCTGTTTTGCCGGGACTTGCTGTGTCGCACGGTCTCGCCGCGGGCTCTACTCGCTCAGATCGAAGATGTAGCTCTGGCTGTCGCCCAGGACGGTCTTGGGCAGGATGCCGTCCCACTGCTTGATCCAATAGTAGCGGATCAGCTCGGTCGTCAGAGACTCGGAGATCCTCTTGTTCATCTCGGCCTCTTTCTCGCCGGCGTACAGGGCGGCCTCCGCCTGGACCTTCACCACTTCCAGCTCGGCGTTGGCGGCGATGACGGCCTTCTCGGCCTCGGCGTTGGCGGCGATGATGGCGCGGCGGGCGATGGCCTCCTCCTCCATGGTCTTCTGGGCCTGCTCGGTCTCGGCAGTCAGCTTGTTCTGGGCCGCCACCTGCTTGGCCTCGACAGCCGTGGTGAAGGCGTCGGTGAAGTCGATGTCCTCGATGGCGATGGACACGATGGTGATGCCGTAGGGACGCATGTCCAGGGCGGTGTTCTCGGCGATCAGATCCGAGAGGGCGTTGCGCTTTGCGATCAGGTTCTCGGCGGTGTACTGGGAGAAGACGGCTTTGGTGTTCTCCAGCACCCGGGGGTACATCACATTGTCATAATAGTTGATGCCCACCGTGCGATAGAGCACCTGGGCGGTCTCCTGGTCGATGCAGTAGTTCACAGACAGCTGCAGGTCCACCTGCTGGATATCGCTGGAGAACGCCTGGGTCACGATCTGCACCTTCTGGGTCCGGTTGTCCATCTTCACCACCTGCTGCCAGGGCAGGATCAGATGGGCGCCGGCGGAGAGGGTGCGGTCCTCCACGCGGCCGAAGGTGGTCACGATGCCCGTGTAGCCCGTGGGCACCACGGTCACGCTGCTGACCAGCAGGGCGAGCAGCAGCACCACCAGCGCAAGAGCCTGAGCCGGACGCCGTTTCCAGCTCTGCCGCCCGGTCCTCTTCGTCACCGTGTTCCCCCGGGCGTCGGTCACGGTGGTCTCTTCCGGCTGCAGGCCCAAGATCACATACAGCGCCAAAGCAGCCAACAGTCCAAGAACAAGAATAAACATCCTCCAACCTCCTCTCGTCTATCCCGTTCTCCTTGGAGAGCAGCGGACACAGCCGCCGCCCCCTTGCTTACAGTCGTATGACGTCGGATCGGAGAAAAAGTTCCGCGCCCCTCCGCGAGACCGCAGAGAGGCGCGGGAAGGCGGGCGAGCGGTCCCGCCGGCGCGTCCAAAGGCAGAGGCCCCCGGGCAGCCGGCGCTCGGGGATGCGGGGAGCTCGGCAAGCGGAGCGGGAGACGCACAGGAGCAGGCGGCGCGCAGGGCGCGGCAGCGTTCACACCACCTGGAAGAGGTAGAACTTCAGGTAGTCCGTCTCCGGCACGTTCCAGAGGATGGGGTGGTCCGGCCCCTGCTGGCGCACCTCGATCTGACGCAGCTGCACGCCCGCCTCCCGGGCGGCGCTGCGGAGCATGCGCTCGAAGCGCTCGTTGGGCATGAAATGGCTGCAGGAGGCAGTGGCCAGATAGCCGCCCCGGGGCAGCAGACGCATGGCCAGGAGGTTGATCTCCCGGTAGCCCCGCTCAGCGGCGTCGGCGGTCCTGCGGGACTTGGTGAAGGCCGGCGGGTCCAGGATGATGAAGTCGAAGGGCCGCTGGGTCCCGGCGGCCAGCTCCGTGAGGCTGTCGAAGACGTCGTGGACCCGGAAGCGCGCGATCTGGTCCAGGCCGTTGCGGCGGGCGTTGCGCTCAGCCATGGCCACCGCCGCAGGCGAGATGTCCCAGCCTTCCACGGACGCGGCCCCGCCTCTGGCGGCGTTCAGAGCGAAGGAGCCGGTATGGGTGAAGCAGTCCAGCACCCGGCGGCCCTTCGCCAGGCGCGCCACAGCCTGGCGGTTGAACTTCTGGTCCAGGAAGAAGCCGGTCTTCTGCCCGTTCTCCACATCTACCATATAATAAATACCGTTCTCGCAGATCTCCGTTTCCGGGCTCTCCGGCGCGGGGAGCCCCGGCAGCGGATACCAGCCCTTGCCCTGGGCGAGCCCCTCCAGCTCCCGGATCGCCACGTCGTTGCGCTCGTAGAGCCCGCGGATCTCCTGTCCGTCCGCCCGCAGGACCTCGACCAGCAGCGGGAAGAGCAGCTCCTTCCTCCGCTCGATCCCCACCGACAGGGTCTGGGCCACCAGGAGGTCCGAGAAGCGGTCCACCGTGAGCCCGGGGAAACCGTCGGCCTCCCCGAAGATCAGACGGCAGCACTCCGTTTGTCCGTCCATGACGGTCTTGCGGTAGTCCCAGGCGTACTGGATGCGCCGCCGCCAGAAGGCCTCGTCGAAGCGGTCGTTGGCGTTGCGGGAGATCAGGCGCAGGCGGATCTTGCTGTGCTCGCTGTAGAGCCCGGTGCCCAGATAGCGGCCCTTCTCGCTGACGGCGTCCACGAGGCCGCCGTTCTCGACCTCTCCCTCCAGGCGCAAAAGCTCCCCCTCGTAGATCCAGGGGTGCCCGCCGTTGACCCACTCGGCCCCTTTGGCGGTGATGACGGCTCTCGGATAACTGCGTTCGGTCTTCATGGGCTCGATCCTCTCCGTATTTTTTTTCGTATCATATCACGAACGGGAAAAATGCACAACAAGGCTTTTTCTCCGCCCGGGACTGTGGTATAATGGTCGTTACACAGAGAGGACGATCGCTCCTTCGATCGTCGCAGGAAACGCAAAAGGAGAACGGATATGGACTACACTGGAAAGACCAGGCTCAGCGAGATCCTGGCGGACCATCCCTGGTTGGCGGAGGAGCTGCCCAAGCTGGACCCGATCTTCGAGAAGCTGCGGAGCCCCGCCGCCTGGATGGTCGCCAAGCGCATGACCGTGCAGGACGCCGGCCGTTTTGGCGGGCGGAGCGTGGAGTTCCTGCTCAGCGAGCTGGACAAGGTCATCCGCGAGCACGAAGGCACGGCCCCCTGACGCAGGGCCCTTGTCGGCGGAAGACGGCGGTCGAAGGCCGCATGGGCATACGGAGGCGCACATGAGGACAGTGCAAGAGGAAAGACCGCGCCCGGGGCTCTCCCCTGCTCCGTCGCGGGACGGCCCGGACGGGGCGGGCGTCGGGAGCGCGCTGGAGCGCGCGAGAGCCGCGCTGTACGCGCTGCTGGACGCCCATACCAGCTTTTCTGAGACGGGCTTCAGCGTCGATATCGCGGCCTCGACAGACCGCTGGGACGCCTGCATCCGGGCGCTGGGCGCCGCCGTGACCTATGACGAGATGGCCCGGTATCTGTGTGAGCGGTCCCGGGAGCTGTACGGACGGGAGTTCCTGTTCAGCGACCGCTGCGTCGCGAACGAGATCGCCTATCACATGAACGCGTATCTGTGCGTGAGACGCTATCCCGGGTACCGCAGACACCTCACGACCTATATCTTCGCGAAGGGCTATCTCATCGAGCACTGCAAAGAGATCGACATCAGCACCGACGACGTCAAGAGCTGGCGGCAGCGGACGATGTTCGGCTACCGGCGGGGCATCCGCGAGATCTACAAGGGCACCGCGGACGACCCGTTCTGACGCTTCGGTCCGCGGAGACGAAAAAGAGGATCCCACTGGGGGATCCTCTTTTCCTTTTCATTTTTCGGATCTCGGGTGAAGATCCCCGCCGGGGATCTTCACCTTTTGTCACGCTCTGCTGCGTCACCGGCGTCAGACCGGCGTCCGGTCAGCGGCCGATGCTGCTGTAGCAGATGGCGTCGGCGATGGCGTCCAGGTCGGTGTCGCCCAGGTCCGCGGCGATGGCGGCCACGATGTCCGAGAACCAGTAGCGCCGCACGAAGAGCACCCGAGTCTTCCGGTCCAGCTGCTCGAGGAAGGCGTTGATGCTCTCCCCCAGGGCCCTGGCGTCCATGCGCTCCTCCACGCTGTCCGGCCCCGCCAGGCTCTCGCTCAGCTCGTCCAGCGCCAGATCGTAGGCGCCGGCGCGCTTCTGCGCGCTGTTGTAGCGCAGGCGGCTGTTCGCCAGGTCCCGCACCACCTTGGCCGCGTAGCTCAGCAGCGGGCTGGGCCGCGCGGGCGGGATCGCCTCCCACAGGTCCAGATAGGCGTCGTTGACACACTCCTCCGCATCCTCCCTGCTGCGCACGATGTTGCGCGCCGTATGCAGCAGGATGCCGCCGTAGCGTTCGGAAAGCGCCCCGATCGCCCGCTGGTCGCGGGCGAAGAACAGATCCAGGATCTCCGGATCGCTCATAGCCGCTCTCCCCCTTTCCCTTTCCATGCGATCGGACCGGCCGGTCTCACCCCTATACCCGCAAAAGCGCGGTCCGGCATTACGATCTTTCGGGAAAAAGATACATCTTTGCGGCGGAGCACGCAAGAACTGTTGACGCGGCCCCCGTCATTTGCTAAACTGGATCTGGATCTCCGAAAACGACGAACAGAGAGGGGAAACTATGGAACAGAGCTACATCGCCCGCACCAGCGGCATCAAGGCCAGAGACAAGATCGGCTACGCCTTCGGCGACCTGGCCTCCTGCCTGGTCTTCGGCCTGACCCAGAGCGTCATGAACAAGTACTACACCGACCTGCTGCAGGTCAGCGTCCTGAGCGTGATGATCATGACCATCATCGCCCGCATCTGGGACGCCATCAACGATCCCATCTGGGGCCGCCTCATCGACGGCGCCCAGTCCAAGCCCGACGGGCGCTACCGCCACTGGCTGAAGGTCTTCGCCGTGCCCGTGGCCCTGGCCGCGATCCTGATGTTCGTGAAGATCCCCGGCCTCGGCAGCGGCGGCAAGCTCGCCTGGATCTACGTCACCTACATCCTCTTCGGCATGCTCTACACCTGCATCAACATCCCCTACGGCTCCCTGGCCCAGGTCATCACCTCCGACGACAAGGAGCGCTCGAGCCTGTCCGTGTTCCGCTCCATCGGCTCCACCTTCGGCGCCATGCCCGCCATGGTCCTGGCCTCGATCTGCTATGTGAAGCTGGCCGACGGGACCAGCGAGATGAGCTACCGGAAGGTCCTGATCGGCGTGGTCGTCATCGCGGCCCTGTCCGTGGTCTTCTATCTGCTCAGCTACGCCTGGACCAAGGAGCGCGTCCCCTCCCAGCCCTCTCCCCGGGAGAAGGGCCAGACCATGAAGGTCGTGAAGGTCCTGCTGAAGAGCCGGCCCTTCATGGCGGTGTCTCTGGCCTCCATGCTCTTCCTGGCCGCCCAGATGTTCGGCCAGGGCTACAACGCCTACCTCTTCGACCACTACTTCCACAAGACCGGCCTGACCATGCTGCCCACCGTGTTCCAGTATCTGCCCGTGGCGGTGATCATGTTCTTCGCCACCAGGCTCGGCAACAAGCTGGGCCGCCGGGAGGTCTGCTCCTACGGCGTGCTGCTGGCCGCGGTGTTCTACATCGCGCTGTTCGTGCTGGCCCTCTTCGGGATCACCAACGTGTGGCTGTACCTGGCCGCGTGCCTGGCCTCCGGCGTGGGCACCGCCTTCATCTTCCTGCTGATCTGGGCCCTGGCCAC
>JAFZOC010000254.1 GCA_017550765.1 Oscillospiraceae bacterium | reverse complement strand
GGCGGTCCCCAGCCGCCCCCTCGGGCCTCCGGACGGCGGCCCACGACCGTCCCCCGGGCGACGGCCCACGACCGGCCCACGGGCGTCGGCCGTCCCGTCCACACCAGATACGAAGGAGAGAAGACGCATGCTGATCATCGAACACCTGACCAAGACCTACGGCGAGAAAAAGGCCGTGGACGATCTGTCCCTGCACATCCGGCCGGGAGAGATCTTCGGCTTCATCGGCCACAACGGCGCCGGCAAGAGCACCACGATCAAGAGCGCCGTGGGCATCCTGCAGTTCGACGCCGGCAGGATCTCCGTCTGCGGCAGGGACATCCAGGCGGAGCCCGTGGCCTGCAAGCGGGATCTGGCCTACATCCCGGACGACCCGGAGCTCTATGGGTACATGAGCGGGATCCGATACCTGGACTTCATCGCGGATATCTTCGGCATCCCCGCCCAGACGCGGCAGGAGAGGATCCGCAAGTACGCCGATCTCTTCGCGCTGACGGGCGATCTGGCTCAGCCGATCTCCGCCTACTCCCACGGCATGAAACAGAAGCTGGCGGTGATCGCGGCCTGGATACACGACCCGAAGCTGATCGTGATGGACGAGCCCTTCGTGGGCCTGGACCCGAAGGCCTCCCATCTGCTGAAAGAGATGATGCGGCAGCACTGCGACCGGGGCGGGGCGATCTTCTTCTCCACCCATGTGCTGGAAGTGGCTGAGAAGCTCTGCGACAAGGTGGCCATCATCAAGCAGGGCAGGCTCGTCAAAGCCGGCACCATGGAGGAGGTCAGGGGCGACGACAGCCTCGAGGAGGTCTTTTTGGAACTGGAGGCGGAATGATGCTCGGGATCCTTTTGAAAAAGCAGCTGGCGGAAGTGTTCAGGAGCTTCTTCTACGATGAGAAGAAGAACCGGATGCGCCCCAAATGGGCCATCGCCGCCTGGATCGTCCTGTTCGTCTTCCTGATGGTCGGCGTCGTGGGCGGCATGTTCACGCTGCTGGCCCTGGCCCTCTGCGATCCGCTGGTCCAGGCGGGGATGGGCTGGCTGTACTTCCTGGTGATGGGCGGGCTCGCCATCTTCCTGGGCGCCTTCGGCAGCGTCTTCAACACCTACGCCGGGCTCTATCTGGCCCGGGACAACGACCAGCTCCTGTCCCTGCCCATCCCGGCGCAGACGATCATGGCCGCGCGGCTGGTCAGCGTCTATGTGATGGGCGCCCTGTACGCCGCCGCGGTGCTGCTGCCGATGCTGATCGTCTATTGGACCGTGGCGGGGATCGGCCCGGCGCGGGCGGTCTGCGGCGTCCTGCTGCTGCTGATCGTGACGGTGCTGGTGCTGCTGCTGTCCTGTCTGCTGGGCTGGGTGGTGGCCAAGATCAGTCTGACGCTGAAGCACAAGAGCTTCTTCACCGTGCTGATCTCCCTGGTCCTCGTCGCGGCGTACTATCTCTTCTACTTCAGGGCCAACGAGCTGATCCAGGATCTGATCCGGAACGCGCAGGTCTATGGCCGGGCGATCGAAGGCGAGGCCTACATGCTCTATCTCTTCGGCCGCATCGGCGAGGGCGACTGGCTGGCCGCCGGGCTCTACGCCTCGCTCACGGCGGTCCTCTTCGTGCTGATCTGGTATGTCATGTCCCGCAGCTTCCTGCGCATCGTCACCTCCAGCGGCAAGACCGCCACGGTCCGCTACGTGGAGGAGCCCGTCCGGGAGAAGGGCCCCTTCGCGGCGCTGCTGGGCAAGGAGCTCGGTCGTCTGGGCTCCAGCGCCAACTATATGCTCAACTGCTGTCTCGCCACCGTGCTCCTCCCCGCCGCCGGCGTCTTCCTGCTGATCAAAGGAGCGGAGGCCCTTGCCCTGCTGGACAGCGTCTTCGTCGCCCGCCCGGGCACGCCTGCGGTCCTGCTCTGCGCCGGGCTCTGTATGCTCACGTCCATGAACGATACCACGGCGCCCTCCGTATCCCTGGAGGGCAGGAGCCTCTGGATCTCCCAGTCCCTGCCCCTGGCGCCCAAGACCGTGCTGCGCGCCAAGGTGGCCGTACAGCTGCTCGTCACGCTGATCCCCCTGCTCTTCGCCGCGCTCTGCGCCGCCCTCGTGGTCCGGGCCTCCCCGGTCCTCAAGCTCCTGCTCTGCGTCGTCCCCCTGCTCTATGCGGTCTTCTTCGCCCTGTTCGGGATGGCCCTGGGCGTCCGGCTGCCCGTCCTGTCCTGGACCAACGAGATCGCGCCCATCAAGCAGAGCGGCTCGGTCGGCATCGTCCTCTTCGGCAGCTGGGGCATCTGCGTGGCCTTCGCGGGGCTGTATCTGCTCCTGGGCGACACTGTCTCCCCGACCGTGTACCTGGCGGTCTGGGCAGGGCTCCTGGCCGTCGCCGCCCTGGCGCTGCTCCGCTGGCTGGACACCAAAGGCGCGGCGCTCTTCGCCGCCCTGTGAGCGGAGGCCCGTGCCGGCCGGCGAAGCCCCCGTGGCGCCGCCGCAGCCCGCAGCAAGCCCGCGAAAAAGCTCCCGCGGACAGACGCGAAAAAGCTCCGCCGCAGACAGGCGCGAAAGCCCCTCGCCGCAGACAGACGCGAAAATGCTCCCCTGCGGACAGACGCGAAAAAGCTCCCCCTTTCGGGGGAGCTTTTTCTGTCGCTCTCGGAGATGGGCGGCCTTACTTCTTGGCCAGGCCCTTCTGGCGGGCGTACTCGGCAGCGCCCAGCGCGCCCATCAGCTGCGGGTCGGTCTTCAGGGTGATGACCTTCAGCTTCAGCACGTGCTCGATGGCCTCTTTCAGACCGTCGTTCTTCGCGCAGCCGCCCGTCAGCGTGATGCTGTCCGTGGCGCCGGCCTTCTTCGCCATGACGAAGCAGCGCTTCGCCACCGCCATCTCGATGCCCGCCGCGATCTCGTCCGTGGCCTTGCCTTCGCCCACCAGCGTGATCACCTCGGACTCCGCGAACACCGTGCACTGCGCCGTGATGGGGATCACGTTCTTCGCCGTCAGAGACAGTCTCGAGAACTCCGGCAGGCTCAGCTCGAAGCTGCGCGCCATCGCCTCGAAGAACCGGCCCGTGCCCGCGGCGCACTTGTCGTTCATCGCGAAGTTCTTCACCGTGCCGTCCGTGTCGATCGAGATGCCCTTCACGTCCTGTCCGCCGATGTCGATGATCGCCTTCACCGTCGGATCCGTCACGTGCACGCCCATGGCGTGGCAGCTGATCTCAGAGATGTTCTCGTCCGCGAAGGGCACCTTGTTGCGCCCGTAGCCCGTGCCGATCAGGTACGCCAGCTCCTTCGAGCTCGCGAGCCCCACCTTCTTCAGCACTTCTTCCATCGCCGCGATGGCGCTCTGCTCGGAATTGATCTTGCTCTTGATCGTGGTATCCGCAACGATCTTGCCGGTCTCGTCCAGGATGACCGCCTTGGTGTAGGTAGAACCAACGTCACAACCGCCGAAATACTTCATGTGTTTCTATAGCCTCCGTTACTTCATCTTTTCTCCCCGGAAGGGGAGCTGTCCGCGACGCGGACTGAGGGGTCTGCGTTGCTTGATCTTTCGCTCCCCGGGAGGGGAACTGTCCGGCCTCCGCCGGGCTGAGGGGCGTCCGAACGATCAGTCGTACTTGTACTTGGGGAACTTGTCCATATCGTAGGCTTCCTTGAGCACGTCCTTGCGCTCCATGTCGTCGTAGTGCTTCTTCAGGAAGGGCTCCACCACGTTGAACAGCAGCTTGCCGTCCAGGTCGAAGAAGAAGATGACGAAGAGGCCGACGTTCAGCAGGACAAAGATGCCCAGGAACTTGAGAATGAAAGACCAGAATTTGCTCATTATCCTATCCTCCTATCACCAGGTCATGGAATCGTCGAAGTCCAGCAGCGAGGGATCCAGCGGCTCTTCGTGCATGACGGTGGTCATGTAGTCGTTGATCTGACGGCGGATCTCGGCGCGGGAGACGGTGCGGCAGTCAGGCAGCGCGTGCGGCATCCAGAAGGCCCGGATGTTGCGCTTGCGGAACTCGTCCTCGAACAGGCCGTGGACGCCCTGCATGCCCTTGCACTGCAGCTGGTCGTACATGGCGACCATGTCGCAGTTGAAGCGCTCCATGTACTCCCACAGCTCGAAGACGTGGTGCATGCCGCCGACGGCCATGCGGCGCAT
>JAFZOC010000253.1 GCA_017550765.1 Oscillospiraceae bacterium | reverse complement strand
TCGTGCGCCAGACCGCCTCCGGCGGCTCCTCGCCGATCGGCACCCGCGGCCCCGGCGAGACCCAGCTGGAGACCGACCGCCGGCACATCCGGCGGAAGATCCAGAAGCTGGAGGAGGAGCTGGCCGCGGTGCGGAAGGTCCGCAGCACCCAGCGCCGCCGGCGGGAGAAGAACGCCATGCCCGTGGTGGCCCTGGTGGGCTACACCAACGCAGGCAAGTCCACCCTGCTCAACTGCCTCACCGGCTCCCAGATCCCGGCCAACGACCGGCTCTTCGACACGCTGGACACCACCACCCGCCGTCTGCGCGTGGACGAGAGCACCGAGGTGCTGCTGTCCGACACGGTGGGCTTCATCCGCAAGCTCCCCACCCATCTGATCGAAGCCTTCAAGGCCACCCTGGAGGAGCTGTGTTTTGCCGACGTGCTGCTGCACGTGATCGACATCTCTAACCCCGAGTGGCCCGAACAGGCCCGGGTGGTGGAGGAGCTGATCCGCCAGCTGGGGGCCGAGAGCACCCCGAGCCTGCGCGTCTTCAACAAGTGCGACCGCTACATCGGCATCCTGCCCCACGGACAGGACGTGGTCTGCATCTCCGCAAAGAGCGGCGAGGGCGCGGCGGAACTGGTGAAGAAGCTCTCGGACATGCTGGACCGGGGCAAGCGCCAGGTGACGCTGCTGCTGCCTTACAGCGCCGCGGGGCTGCTGGACAGTCTCAACCGCGACGCCAAAGTCCTGCGCACGGAATACACCGAGGCCGGCGTGGAGGTGGAGGCCGTGGTCCAGCCGGAGCACTACGGCCGGGTGAAGCAGTACATCCCGGGCTATATCGAGACGAAGGAAGACTGGGAAGACTAGTATTCCGTTTTGCATCCCCAGTTTTGAGAGGACGAGGGATCTCGCCATGACGACATCCATCATCGAGACCCAGCGGCTGATCCTGCGCCCCTGGCGGGAGGACGACGCCGCGGACCTGTACCGCTATGCCTCCGACCCGGAGGTGGGCCCCGCAGCGGGCTGGGCGCCTCACCGGAGCGTGGAGGACAGTCTGAACGTGCTGCGCACGATCCTCATGAGACCGGACACCTGGGCCATCACCCTCCGCGGCGGCGACGAGCCCGTCGGCAGCGTGGGGATCTTCCCCACCACCTGGCCCGCGGGGAGCGGGCAGCCGGAGCTCGGCTACTGGGTAGCCCGGCCCTTCTGGGGGCGGGGCATCGCCCCGGAGGCCGTCCGGGCCCTGATCGCTCTGTGCTTCGACCGGGGCGCGGAGGAGGTCTGGTGCGCCCACGCGGACTTCAACGAAAAGTCCCGCCGGGTCATCGAGAAGTGCGGCTTCACCTACCGTGGGGACGCGCCCTGGACGAGCCATTTGGGCGACACGCGCAACTGCCGCTTCTACTCCATCAAGCGGGAGGATCGGCGGCCATGAACGGCTTCGTGTTCAGTGAACGCTTCGACAGCATCCCCGGCGAAAACGGGATGCATCTGGAGCTCTGCGAGAAGTATCCCGGCGACGAGGCGCTGCTCCCCTTCTACTACTACGATATCTTCGTGGATCGGCAGCCGGTGGGGAAGATCTCGATCCGCATCGGCGACAACTACCACTCCTACTACAACGGCCATGTGGGCTACGAGATCGACGAGCCCTACCGGGGCCGCCGCTACGCCCTGGCCGCCCTGCGCCTGGTGCTGCCGGTGGCGCGCGCACACGGGATGCGCCGCATCTATCTCACCTGCGACGCCTCCAACGAGGCCTCCCGACGGACCATCGAGGCCGCCGGGGGCCGTCTGCTGGAGATCTGCCCGATCCCCCGGGACTATTTCGCCTGGTATGAGGGCATCGAAGACCATCGGATCTATCAGCTGGACCTCTGAGACCGGGCCAGGGAAAAAGGACGGAACATGACGGAATACTGCATCCCCACCGGAGCCGGTGAGAGCGAATATACGGAAAAGCGCAGCCGTTTCCTGGGCCATGTGCGGCCCGTGGAGACGGAGGAGGAGGCCCGCGCCTTCATCGCCGAGATGAAGAAGACCTACTACGACGCCCGGCACAACTGCTGGTGCTATCTGCTGCGGGAGGGCCCCGAGCGCTATTCCGACGACGGCGAGCCCCAGGGCACCGCCGGGATCCCCATGCTGGAGGTCTTCCGGCGGGAGGGCGTCACCAACGCGGTCTGCGTGGTCACCCGCTATTTCGGCGGCGTGCTGCTGGGGGCCGGCGGGCTCTTCCGGGCCTACACCAAGAGCGCCAAGGACGCCCTGGACGCCGCGGGCCGCTCGGTGGTGCGGCGCTGGATCGTGCTGGAGATCGGCTGCTCCTACGCGGCGCTGGAGCGCTACAGGCAGGAGATCGCCGCCTTCGACGGGGCGGTGGACGGCATGGAGTACGGCGCGGGCGTCACGATCCGGGCCCTGCTGCCCGAGGAGCGCGGCGAGGCCTTCCGGGCCAGGATCCGGGACCTCAGCGGCGGCGCGGTGGAGCCGAGAGCCGCCGGCGAGAGCTTCCAGGCCGTCCCGGTGTGAATTTTACGTTTTTGGTTTTGAAAATGGATGGAGCGCAGAGGCGAAAGCCTCTGCGCTCCATGTTTTTTGGATGGATCCCGAAGGATCATTTTTTGCTCCGCTTGCGCCAGAGCACGAAGCCTACCCCGGCCAGGGCCAGGGCGCTCACGCCCAGGATCACGCCGTAGATCGCGACGCTGGTATCGCTGGTCTTGGGCCGGTTCGTGCCGCCGCCGCTGTAGCCGCCACCGCCGCCGGCGGAGCTGCGCAGCCAGACCGCGTAGAGCGTCACGTCGCCGTCGGAGATCGCCACACGCTGGCCGGCCGTGAAAGAGGCTCGGGTGGCCCGCTTGTTGGTCGCCCAGCCCTGGAAGGTGTAGCCGGTGCGGGTGGGCTTCTCATCGGTGATGACCGCCTCGCCTTTGCAGCGGATCTCGCCGTCGTCGTCATAGTCCACGATCGTCTGGCTCAGCAGGACCGTGGGCTCCGGAGCGTTCACGCCGCCGTTGGCGTCATAGACGATCTTGTAGTTGGCCTGCCAGACGGCATAGAGGGTCGTATCGCCGTTGAGAGGGATGGCCTTTTTGTCAGCCTGGAAGGCGTCGAACTTATAGAGGGCGATGCTGGGGGCTGCGTCCTTGTCCGTGCTCCAGCCCACGAAGGTGTAGTAGTCGCGGCTGGGCTCCTGCTCCGGGATGTCCACGTTCATACCCACCAGCTCGACGATATCTCCCGGCGCGCCGGCACCGCCGTTGGCATCGAAATGCAGCGTGGCGATGGGCTGCGTCACGTCCGGGATGCCGTCCCCGTTGAGATCGTAGCCGTAGACCGCGTAGACCGTGACGGTCTCGCCCACGTCGATCTGTACCTCCGTGACCAGTTCGGGGAGCTCGTCCTCCGCCTCGTAGATCTTCTCGTCCCTGGTCTCGCTCCAGCCCAGGAAGACCACGGGGATGCCTTCCGCATCCTCATGGGTGGGCTCCGGCTCGAAGTTCAGGGGATAGCTCTCCTGGGGGGCGTTCACAGCCTCGCTGCCCGGGCCGCCTTCACCGCCGTTGACGTCGTAGACCACCGTGGCGTTGCCGATGGCCCAGATGGCGTAGAGCGTCGTCTCGCTGGTCGTGAGCTCGATCTCCTGGCCGGCCTGTACGGAGGCGGCAGTCGCGTCCTTGTCCGTATCCCAGCCCAGGAAGGTGTAGCCCTCTCGGGCAGGCTTCTCCTTGGTGACGGTGGCTTTGCCGGTATAGACGACGGTCCCGTCTTCAGACGTGCTCTTCGTCAGAGGTCCGGAGACCGTGGGCGCCGGGGCGTTCTCGCCGCCGTTGGCGTCGTAGACGATCTTGTAGTTGGCCAGCCAGACGGCGGTGAGCGTGGTGTCCGTGTCAAGGACGATCTGCCGCAGCTCGGCCTCCTCCGCATCGAACTTGTAGAGGATGTCGTCAGGGTCGGCGTCCGGATACTCGCTCCAGCCCAGGAACGTGAAGCCGGTCCGGGTGGGCTCCTGCTCCGGGATGTCCTGCGGGACGCCCACGACGCACACGATCGGCGCGGGAACATTCTCGCCGCCGTTGGCGTCAAAGCGCAGGGTCACCAGATCCCCATACAGGTCGGCGACGCCGTCCTCATCCGTGTCGTAGCCGTAGACCGCGTAGACCTTGACGGTCTTGTTCGCGGTGACGCGCACGGTGGTCACCAGGGCCGGGGCCTCAGTGCCCGCGCTGTAGATCGTCGTGTCCTGGGTCCTGCTCCAGCCCATGAAGACCACGGCGGTCCCGTCCACCGGCTCGTGGGTGGGGACGGGCTCGGTCTTCAGAGGGTATGCCTCCTGCTGGGGGATGTTGACCTCTTCCTCCGGACCGCCAGACCCGCCGTTGGCATCATACCGGACCTTGCCTGCGCCTGCGTTGGGCGTCGCCGTCACGCCGCGGCGGAAGAGGGTCGCGCCCTCCTGGACCTCCACGGAGGCGCTGGCCGGCGCGGTGATCGTGGGGCGCGTATTGTCCGCAGTCATGGTATCGCGGATCGCGCTGCCCGCCTCCAGACGCAGGCGGCTGCCCTCGCCCAGATGTACGGCGGCGATGCCGCCGAAGTTGCGCAGCTCCGCGCCGGAGCTCAGGATCAGGCTGCAGCCGTCGCCCACGGAGACGATGGCGTCCTGGGCCAGCTGGGGCTTGTCCTCGGCCGGGGCGGGCGCCTGGGCGGGGGCCGGCTCCTCAGCGGGGGCCG
>JAFZOC010000252.1 GCA_017550765.1 Oscillospiraceae bacterium | reverse complement strand
GGTCGGGACCGGGGTCGGCGCCGGGGTGGGCTCCGTCGTGGGCGCGGGATCCGATCCGATGACCACGATCACGATATCGCCGCCCTGGTCCTCCTGGGGATCCGTGGGCTCCGGCACCGCGGGGACTTCAGGCTGCTCCGGCTCCACCGTGGTGGGGGCGGGAGGATCGTCGTAGCGGGAGACGTACTGGCTGAAGACGTAGCCGGCCCTGCCGTCGATGACGCAGGCCGTCCACGCGCCGGAGCTGCCGGTGATGGTCAGCGCCTTGCCGCTGTTGTACTCGCCCAGGATCGTGGAGTCGGAGGACGGGCCGGAGCGGAAGCGCACATACATGGCGTTGATGTATCCGTTGGGCTCGCCGGCGTCCACCGGGGCGGCGTCCTCCTGGATCTTCAGATAGCGGGAGGACATGTAACCGACCACGCCGTCATAGCTGACCGCGTACCAGTCGGGATCGGAGCGGTCGGTGACGTTCACCGCCGCGCCCTTGGGCAGGCAGTCGATCACGGGGTAGTTGGTACCGGGACCGGAGCGCACGTTCACGTCGCTGCCTGTGACGGTGGCGTTCTCCGCGGATGCCGCGGGGAAGGGCAGCATCGTACAGATCAGCAGCACGGCGATCAGTGTCCGCAAGAACTTTTTGCTCATGGAACAGTTCCTTCTTTCTTTGTTCGGGGGCCCGGAGGCTGGCGTCTCCAGGGGTCCCGGGGAGGCTGTCGGGAGCAGGGGGGCGCGCGGTCATCCGCGCGCGGCCGAGAGCGTCAGACCGCTCTCTTTACCGGGCGGCGAGAGCGCGCTCGAGCCACACGGCGGCAACATCGATGGCGGCGTAGAGGCTGTCTTTCTCCACCTTTTTGACGATCTTGTCGCGGGTCTTGATGGTGGGGTCGGTCAGCTGGAGCTGGACGGAGACTTTGGTGGCCACATCCAGGTCCTTGACCTTTTTGGTATCCAGGATCTGCATCTGGATGACGTATTTGTCCGCGAAACTGCCGTAGTAGATGATGTTGTCCTTCCTTTGGAGAGGATGTCCCTTATACTCCAATGCTTTTGCCATGGATAGTACCTCCAAGTTTGTATTCAAAATGTAACATATTGTACGTGCTTTGTCAACACGGAAAGCGCTGGAAAGGGGCCCAAGTGGGGGATGAGGCCCCTGTTTTTTTGTAAGATCTTTGTAAAATGGTGCGTTTTTCGGAAAAGATCCCCTTTTTTGGGGCTCATCCGAAGATGATCTCCGCGCCGTCTCCCCCATCGTCTCCGCCGCCGCCCTCGTCGGGCTCGATCAGAGTCCAGCCGCCGTCGTCGTCTTCCACGACGATGGCGTCGCCCGGGTCGGTGTCGTTCTCGTCCAGACCGAAGACGCCGGTGTTGTCGCCCAGGTAGGGCCAGGTGAAGTCCTTCCAGGCGTAGCCTTCCAGGACCCGGCCCATGACCTTGCGCCAGAGCTGGGCCGCGGGGTTGCCGCCGATGCTGATGGTCTCGGGGATGTCATAGCCGGTCCAGACCACGGCCACATAGTAGGGCGTGACGCCGGCGAACCAGCGGTCCTTCATGTCGCCGGAGGTGCCGGTCTTGCCGCCCACGGGGATGGACCAGAGCCTGGCCTCGCCCGCGATGCCCTCCTCCACGTTCTTCTTGAGCATATAGGTCATGGTGTAGGCGGTGTTGGGCTGGAAGGCCTGGATGGTCTTGGGCGGATCGTCCAGGACCACGTTGCCCTTGGCGTCGGTGACCATGGAGTAGGTGCGGCTGTAGGTGAAGACGCCGTCGTTGACGAAGGCGCAGTAGGCCTGGCACATCTCCCGCACGGAGATGCCGTAGGTCAGCTGGCCCAGGGCCATGGGCGCGTAGGCGATGTCGTCGGGCACCAGGCTGGTGACGCCCAGGCGCTCCGTGAGATAGTCGTAGGAGGTCTGGGGCCCGCCGGGCAGCACGTCCACGATCTGTGCCGCCACGGTGTTCAGGGACCACATCAGGCCCTGCTCGATGGTGATGACGCCGTAGTTCTGATAGCTGTCGTTGTGGGGATACCAGCTGGTGCCCCGCAGACGCACGTCGGAGGCGTCGTTGACCAGGGTGCCCGGGGTGATGAGCCCCAGGTCCACCGCCGGGCCGTAGGAGGCGATGGGCTTGAAGGAGGAGCCGGGGGAGCGGGTGGCCCCGCCGTAGTCGAAGCCGTTGACCGACTCCGGGACCGCCCGGTCCAGCGGGAAGTTCCGGGTCTTGTTGCCGACGCCGCCGCAGAGGGCCAGGATGCGCCCGTCATAGGGGTCCATGATCACGATGGCGCTCTGGAACTGCTGGTCGGTGCGGTTGCCGGGCCGGGGGATCTGGCTCAGGTCGGTATAGATGGAGTCCACGATGCCCTGGATGCGCTGGTCCATGCAGCAGTAGATCTGGTAGCCGCCGTTGTAGAGCAGGGTGGTGGCTGCCTCCCGGCCGATGCCCTTGGCGTCCATCAGGTCGCGGATCACGTCGTTGATGACCACTTCCTCATAGTAGGTGTAGATCGTCTGGTCGGTGCTCTCGCCGGGGCTGCGGGCGAAGACCAGCTCCTCGGCCACGGCGGCCTTGTAGGTCTCGTAGTCGATGTACTCCTGTTCGTACATCTCCCGGAGGATGGTCTCCTGCCGATCCTTGTTGTTCTGTTCGTTGTAGAAGGGGTCGTAGTAGGTGGGCTTGTTGGTGATGCCCACGATGGCGGCGCACTCGGCCAGGCTCAGCTCCGACACGTCTTTGCCGAAGTAGGTCTGGGCGGCCGCCTGGACGCCGTAGCAGCCCTCCCCGAAGTAGACGGCGTTGAGATACCACTCCATGATCTCCTGCTTGTCGTACTTCTTCTCCAACTCCAGCGCGCCGCAGATCTCCGAGAGCTTTCGCTGGATGGTGATCTGGTCCTCGCCGGTGAGGTTCTTGATGAGCTGCTGGGTGATGGTGGAGCCGCCGTAGCTGGTCTCCATGCGGGCAAACATCTCGACGAAGGCGCCGGCCGTGCGGTACCAGTCGACCCCCTTGTGATCATAGAAGCGTTTGTCCTCGATCGCGATCAGGCCTGCTCCATGTACTTCGAAATCTCCTC
>JAFZOC010000251.1 GCA_017550765.1 Oscillospiraceae bacterium | reverse complement strand
CCGGGCGATCTCCAGACGCTGCCGCTGGCCGCCGGAGAGGTCCCGGCCGCCCTCGGAGATCTTGCCGGCGAAGCCGCCCTCCCGGGCCATGATGTCGTCGTAGATCTGGGCGTCCCGGGCGGCCAGGATCATCTCGAAGTCCTCGATCGAGCGGTCCCACATCTTGATGTTGCCGGCCACGCTGTCCTCGAAGAGCACGATGTCCTGGTCCACCACGGCGACGGAGCCGGTGAAGACGCCCTTGTCGATCTGGGAGATCGGCTTGCCGTCGAAGAGGATCTCCCCGCTCCAGGGCTGATACAGCCCGGAGATGAGCTTGGCCAGGGTCGATTTGCCGCAGCCGGAGCTGCCCACGAAGGCCACCCGGCTGCCGGGGGCGACATGCAGGGAGAAGTCCCGGATCAGAGGCTCGCCCAGGGGGGCGTAGCCGAAGGAGACGCCGCGCATCTCCACCTCGCCCGAGAGCTTGGCGTAGGCCTCCTCCTCGCCCGGGGGCTCGCTGGCGAAGGGCTCGTCGGCGGGGTACTCCATCACGTCCTCCACGCGCTCCATGTCGGTGCGCATCTCCTGGATGGACTGGCCCGCGGAGATTAGGGTCATGGCGGGGGCCATGAAGGCGCTCAAAAAGCCCTGGAAGGTCAGGATCATGCCGATGGTGAAGCGGCCCTGGACGGCCTCGTACACGCCCATCACCAGGACGACGGAGCCCGCGAAGGAGCTCAGCAGCGCCGGGATGGCGCCCAGATACTGGTCCATCCTGGCGAAGCGCACCCGGGAGGCGTTGACAGAGGCCTGGAAGCCCGCCCATTTCTGGAAGAAGCCGTTCTCCGCGCCGCTGGCCTTGATGGTCTCCACCATCTGGATCCCGGACATGGTGGCCGAGGAGAGCTTGCCGCTGTCGCGCAGCTGTACGCGGGTGATGTTCACGCGCTTGGCGGCGATGATCTGGGAGACGATCAGCTGCAGCACGATCGTGGCGACGCCCACGACCGTCATCCGCACGCTGTAGCGCAGCATGACCACCAGGTAGAAGAACAGCATCCCGGTGTTCAGCAGCAGCGGGGCGAAGGTGTTGACCAGGGTCCCCGCGATGGAGGCGTTGGCCCCCAGGCGCAGCATGATGTCGCCGGCCAGACGCTGGGAGAAGAAGGACATGGGCATGCGCAGCAGCTTCCACATGAAGGTGCTGCTGCCCACGATGGCCATCTTGCCGGCGATCTTCAGCGAGTAGATCGCCTGGATCCAGGCCACCAGGATCTGGGCCGCGCCGATCAGGGCCAGCACGATCAGAAAGGGCATCAGCAGTTCCCGGTTCTCCCCGGTAAGGAGCCGGTCGATGAAGAAGTTGGAGAAGATCGGCTGGATGATGCCGAAGAGCGATACGATCGCCGTGGAGAGCATGACGAAGGCCACCGCCGCCCCGGCGCCTGTCAGACGCTTGCGGGCAAAGGCGACGGTGCTCTTGCGCCTGCCGTCGGGCCGGAACGCGCTCCCGGGGACGATCTGCAGGCAGACGCCGGTGAAGGCGGCGTCGAACTCCTCCATGCTCACCTTCACGTCGCCGCGGGCAGGGTCGTTCAGCAGCGCGTATCTGCCGCGGAAACCGCGCAGGACCACGAAGTGGTCGAAGTTCCAGTGGATGATGCAGGGCAGGGCGATCTCCTGCCGCAGGGACTCCGTCTCGCAGCGGTAGCCCTCCGCCTCGAAGCCGTAGCTGCGGGCGGCGATGAGGATGTTCCGGGCGTTGGAGCCGTCCCGGGAGACGCCGCAGTCCAGGCGCACCTGTTCCAGCGGCACCCATTTCCCATAGTAGGCCATCACCATCGCCAGCGCGGCGGCGCCGCACTCCAGCGCCTCCATCTGCATGACGACGGGCACTCTGGCCACGCCCTTTTTCACGGGCTCTCTGATCCGTTCCTTTTTCATGACAGGCCCTCAGCGGAACATCAGTTTCAGGATCTGGGTCTGTTTATAGCGGGCCGTGGCCTGGTAGCAGCCGTCCGGCAGATCCACCCTCGCCAGGGCGAAGATCCCGTTCTCGTCGAAGCCGATGCTGACGATCGGATACCCGGTCTCGCCCACGCAGACCTCCATGCCCACGTCCAGCTCCGCCGCCGCGTCGTCGTCATTGAAGCGGACCGTCATCTGGCCGTCTTTCACCTCGGCGCTGCCGTATGCCATGCTGTCGATGTAGGTATAGGCGCCCCATACCAGCAGCCCCGCCAGCAGCAGGATCACCGCCGTCAACAGCACCCAGACGCTGGCGTCCGTGACGCGCAGATAGTCGTTGAGCTGCTCCGGAGACTGGATCTGTTCCAGGCTCTTTTTGCGGTACAGTTGGCTCTGCTCCATATTCGCTCCTCTCTGCCTGCCTTTTGCGGGATGGCAGGCGCGCATCGGTCTTGGTGGGGCATCCGGCGCGTACGGGCGCCCGGGGAGAGACGCCTCGCGTGCGAAGCATCCCCGCAGGGCTCCCGTATCCCGACAAATACCGAGGTTACAGTATAGCATCTGCTGTTGGACAGCGCAACAAAAGATCGCCCGCCGTCCTGCGGGCAGAGCTCGCCCGCCCCCCTTCTCCCCCGCGCCGGGGCATGCGTCCCTCCCGCCGGAGCGCGCATGCCGCAGCGCCGGAGCGCGCATCCCTCTCGCCGGAGCATGCATCCCGCTCGCATGGCGTCTTTCCCTGCCGCGGCCGCCGTTCCCTTCCCCGCCGTGCCCGCCGTTCCCTTCCCCGCCGCGCCCGCCGTTTCGGGATCGACAAACGCCGCGATCTGTGATAAGATGGTCAAGATGAGCTCCGCGAGCCGTCTGCGCCCCCGCCGGGGGCCGCGGCCCCGCCGCAGCTGCGCGGGCATGGGGCGTCCGCCGTCGGGGCTCTCGTCGAGACACGCAGAAAGGGATGTGACACATGCTGGTACCTGTACTCCTGTTCCTCGTGGGCTTCGGCCTGCTGATCAAGGGCGGCGACTGGTTCGTCGACGGCTCGGTGGGCATCGCGCGCCGCTTCCGGCTCCCGGAGCTCCTGATCGGCGCGACGATCGTCTCCATCGGCACCACGCTGCCGGAGGTGATGGTCTCCAGCCAGGCCGCCATCGAGGGCAATGCCGGCATCAGCTACGGCAACGCCATCGGGTCGGTCATCTGCAACACGAGCCTGATCGCGGCGATCACCATCTCGGTCAGCCCCGGGAAGGTGAGCCCCAAGTCCTTCTCCCTCCCCACGGCCTTCTTCTTCGCCGCGGCCGTCTCCTATGCCGTCGTCGCCTGGACCGCCGGCCGCTTCCAGCGCTGGATGGGTCTGGTGTATCTGGCGGTGTTCGTGGTCTACATGGCCGTGTCCACCATGCAGATGAAAAAGCATCCGGAGCTGGCGGAGGACGACGCCGGGGAGACCGGAGCGCCGGAAGACGCCGGGGAGACCGGAGCGCCGGAAGACGCCGGGGAGAAGGAGAGCTCCCTCGTCAAAGAGCTGCTGCTCCTGGTCATCGGCGCGGCCGCCATCGCCCTGGGCGCGCGCTTCCTGGTGGACAACGGCACCAAGATCGCCGCGGCGCTGGGCGTCCCCGATTCCGTCATCGGGCTGACCATGGTGGCCCTGGGCACGAGCCTGCCGGAGCTGATCACCGCCGTCACCAGTCTGGTGAAGGGCCACGGCGCCCTGTCCCTGGGCAATGTGATCGGCGCGAACCTCTTCAACATCGTCCTGGTCAGCGGGACGGCGATCGCGATCTCCCCCTTCGCGGTCCCCGCCGAGAAGACCATCCTGGGCGGCGTCAACTCCAGTCTGGTCATCGACCTGCCGGTGATGCTGGCCGTGATGGCGATCATGTGTCTGCCCGCGCTGAAGAAGGGCGAGCTGCGGCGCTGGCAGGGCATCCTGCTGCTGTGCATCTACGGGGCCTTCACCGTGTATCAGTTCGTCTCCTGAGCCGAGGGCGGGCCCGCCGGGCCCCGGCGACGAAGCCCCGGGCCCGCAGATCGTCAAGGTAGTTTTTATCCCTTTGAGCGTTTTTGCTCAAAGGGATGTTTTTTGTACCCTTGAAGTTTTTTGTCTTCTTTAAAGTTGGGTTTAGTTTGCGCATGTAGGATGGTCTCACAAACGAGGAAGGAGGTCATGACGAATGGACGCGACCTATATTTTCAGGAGGATCGAGAAGAAGTATCTTCTCTCCGAAGCGCAGGTCGATGCGCTGTTCCGACGGATCGGCGCGCACCTGAGGCCGGATGCCTTCGGCCGCAGCACGGTGCTCAGTCTCTATCTGGACACCCCCGATCGCCGCATCATCCGCAGCTCCATCGAGGCGGTGGACTACAAGGAGAAGCTCCGCCTGCGCAGCTACGGGACGGCCGGAGCGGGCTCCACCGTTTTTCTCGAGCTCAAGAAGAAGTACGGCGGCGTGGTGTACAAGCGCCGCGCGGCGATGACGCTCGCGGGAGCGGAACGCTATCTGCGCATGGGCGTCAAGCCCCTCGAGAGCCAGATCATGTCCGAGATCGACTGGGCCATGCGGCTCTACGGGTGGCCCCAGGGCGCGATGCTGATCGCCTGCGAGCGCGAGGCCTGGTACGACGGGGCGCATCCCGACCTCCGCCTGACCTTCGACCGGAACATCCGCTACCGCGAGAACGAGCTGCGCCTCGACCGCGGCTCCGCAGGGGTCTGTCTGCTGCCGAAGGACACGGTGCTGCTCGAGATCAAGACGGCGGGCGCCATGCCCCTGTGGCTGGCGGACGCGCTGGACGCGGAGGGGATCCTGCCGGGCAGCTTCTCCAAGTACGGAGCCGCCTATCTGCGGACGCTGGAAGAAAAGAAGCGGCCTGTTCCCATTTCAGAAGGAGGAGAAAGACATGTCGTCGATCTTTAGTTCGATCCTGACCGGGAGCTTCTCGGTCGGCCAATATCTGCTCTGCCTGCTCTTCGCCGGGCTCTGCGGCGCGATCGCGGCGCTCTCTCTGCGGCGCGAGAGCAACGCCACCCGCAGCTTTCTGATCTCCCTGGTCGTGCTGCCGATCATCGTTGCTACGGTGATCCTG
>JAFZOC010000250.1 GCA_017550765.1 Oscillospiraceae bacterium | reverse complement strand
GATGTAGGAGCGCAGGTTGCCGATGTGGGCGAAGTGATAGACCGTGGGGCCGCAGGTATACATCTTGACGATGTCGGGATGATTGGGGACGAATTCGTCCCGGGTGCGGGTGGCGGAGTTGTACAGTTTCATATGGCGCTCCTTATCTGACATCTTTGAACACGTCGCGGTTCTTGACGAAATATTCTATGCCGGACCAAACGGTGGTCAGGACGATGAGGCCGGTCACGGTCCAGGAGATCGCGGGGATATGGCCGAAGACGAGCATCACGCCGAGCCCGATCATGGTGACGGTGGTCTTGATCTTCCCGGACCAGGCGGCCGCGATCACACGGCCCTGCTCCACCGCGACCATACGCAGGCCGGAGACTGCAAATTCCCGCAGCAGTACGACCGCGAGGGCCCAGCCGGGCATGGTGCCGAGTTCCACGAAATAACACATCGCGGCGAGGACCAGCATCTTATCGGCCAGAGGATCCATGAATTTGCCGAAGTTCGTGACCTGGTGATAGTGCCGTGCGATATACCCGTCCAGCATGTCGCTGAGACAGGCGAGGATATACACGACGAGAGCCGGCCATGTGAAGCCCAGATAGGCCAGGATCAAAAAGAGCGGTACGGCCAGGATACGGCCGATGGTGATCTGATTGGCAGTCGTCACAGTTCCGCCTCCTTCCCGTACAGGATACCGTCGTCTGCGGCGACGATCTTGACCTGTACGATCTGGCCCTCGCGGGCGTCTCCTTCAAAATGCACCTCGCCGTCGATATCGGGCGAGTCGGCATAGCTGCGGCCGATCCAACGCTGTTCGTCCTCGTCATAGCCCGTGACCAGCACGGAGATCGTCTTACCCTCGAAACTGCGGCAGAACGCGTCCATGATGGGCGCCTGCAGATCCAGAATGAGATCTGCGCGACGCTGGGCTTCCTCTTCGTCCACGTGGTCCATGGCCGCGGCGGGGGTCCCTTCTTCAGGAGAGAAGGGGAAGACACCCACCCGTTCGATCTTGGCTTCCCGCAGGAAAGCGCAGAGCTCTTCGAACTCCGCGTCGCCTTCACCGGGCAGGCCCGCGATCAGACTGGTCCGCAGGACGAGTCCCGGGATGCGTGCGCGGAGCACGCTGAACAGGGAACGGATCTCTTCACCGCTGCCCTTGCGGTTCATGCGTTTGAGGATCTTATCGTTGATATGCTGGATGGGGATATCCAGATACTTGACGATCTTGTCGTTTCGCGCAATCTCGTCGATCAGCTCGTCGTCGAACTGGTCCGGATAGAGATAGTGCAGCCGGATCCACTCGATCCCGTCGATCTGCGCGAGCTCCCGACAGAGCTCCGCCAAACATCGATGTCCATAGAGGTCGGTGCCATAGCGGGTGATGTCCTGCGCGATGACGATCAGCTCTTTCACGCCGCTGGCAGCAAGGTCGCGGGCCTCTTCCAGGATGCCGGGGAGAGGCCGGGAGCGATAGCGTCCGCGGATGTATGGGATCGCACAGAAAGCGCAGAAGTTGTTGCAGCCCTCGGCGATGCGCAGATAGGCCCAGCCCGGGCCTGTGGTCACGATCCTGGGCAACTCATCCACCGGGGCGTCCCTGTCTCCGAAGAAACGGGCCTGACGGCCCTCCAGCACGGCCCTGGCAGCGGCTACGATGTCGCCGAAGCTCCCGACGCCGAGCACAGCGTCGATCTCCGGCAGTTCCTGCAGGATGCTGTCCTGATAGCGCTCCGAGAGGCAGCCGCAGACGATGACCCCCCCGAGCCTGCCCGCTTTTTTGAGCTCAGCCAGCTCCAGGATCGTGTCGATGGCTTCGCTCTTGGCAGCGTCGATGAAGCCGCAGGTATTGACGATCGCGATATCTGCGCCATCCGGGTCCGGGACGAGCGTGAAGCCCGCCTCGTCCATGAGATAGAGCATCTGCTCACTGTTGACAAGATTCTTGGCGCAGCCAAGAGAGATCAGTGCAAAAGTTTCATCCATATAAATATGCTCCAAAATAAAAAAGCGAAAGCGTCCGGCCGCAAGGGAGCCGAACGGTATCATCCTTCATCCAGTTCCGCGCGGAAGCGGGCGAGCGCTGTGCGGACCTCCTCCCAGGGATAGCCTCTGCGCAAAAGGGCTGCGCTGACTTTCTGTACCTGGGCACGGTCGTCCGGATCTTTGAGGCGGGAAGCGATGAAACGCTGCAGCGCATCATCCTGATCTGACATCTGTTCGAGCGCTTCGTCCCAAAGCTCTCTGGGAACGCCGCGGCGGGACAGCTCGGACCGGATGCGTCCTTCGCCGTATCCCTTGCCGCTGTAATGCCGGACGACCATCTCGGCATAGCGGGCGTCGTCGAGGAGACGCTGGTCCTGCAGCCATTCTACCGCGGCGGCCGCGCGATCCGGCGCGACGTCCTTCTGCACGAGCTTATCGCGCAGCTCCTTCGCGGACATAGGCCGGTAGGAGAGCAGGACGAGGGCTTTTTCCCGCGCGAGCGCAAGGGCAGAGGAGGAGATGAGTCGGCTCAGTTCCTCCCCGTCCAGCGTCTTCCCGTCGAAGAGCCGCATCTCGGCCAGAGATCCCAGCGTACTCGGGATCTCGCGGCCGTCCTCCAGGACGACCGTGACATGTTCCGAGGCCGTCCTGCGGATCGCGGCGATCGTCACAGACATCAGTCAGCGTCGAAATCCGCAGCGGAGACGTCGATCCCGGCGCCTGCGGTGGGCGCTACGCGTCCGGTGGCCTCGGCTGCACGGCGGGCCTGGGGCGACATGAGCTTATACGCGTTGTCTCGGATCTGCTGCTCGATGCGGTCCCGGACCTCCTCGTTCTTCAGCAGATACTCCTTCACGCCGTCACGGCCCTGGATCCGCTGCCCGTCTACGGTGAACCAGGCGCCTGCCTTGTCGATGATCTCCAGTTTCACGCCCAGGTCGATGATCTCGCCCACCCGGGAGATGCCTTCGCCGTACATGATGTCAAACTCGGCTTCCCGGAAGGGAGGCGCGACTTTGTTCTTGACGACCTTGGCCCGGGTGCGGTTGCCCACCATCTCGCCGCCGACTTTCAGCGTCTCGATCCGACGTACGTCGATGCGAACAGAAGCGTAGTACTTCAGCGCCAGACCGCCGGGGGTGGTCTCGGGGTTGCCGTACATGACGCCGATCTTCTGGCGCAGCTGGTTGATGAAGATGACGGTGCAGTTGTTTTTGGAGATCGCACCGGCGAGGCGCCGCATGGCCTGGCTCATCAGACGGGCCAGCAT
>JAFZOC010000249.1 GCA_017550765.1 Oscillospiraceae bacterium | reverse complement strand
TCATCGACCTGGGGGTCGTCTACGACCGCCCTGACCCGCATCTCCACATCCGCGACGGCGTGCTGCTGAGCTGCCGGATGGACGCCGAGCGCGTCACCGTGCCCAGGGGCGTCTGGGAGCTGGGCGACCGCGCCTTTTTTGACCACAGGGCGCTGCGGGAGATCTCGCTGCCCGAGGGCCTGCGGGCGATCGGGCGGGAGTGCTTCGACACCTGCGACGGCCTGAGGGAGATCCGCCTTCCGTCCACCGTCCGCTGGCTGGGGAGCGGCGTCTTCGGCGGCTGCGACGGCCTGGCGGCGGTGGATCTGCCCGAGGGCCCGGACGCGATCCCGCCCGAGTTCTTCTGCGACTGCGCGAGCCTGACGGAGATCTGCCTCCCCCAGAGCGTCCGCGCGATCGGCGAGTCGGCCTTCGAGGACTGCGCGGGCCTGCGGAAGATCCGCCTCCCCGCAAGGCTCAAGTCGATCGGGGAGAACGCCTTCTACGGCTGCCAGGGGCTGACGGAACTGGAGCTGCCCGAGGGCCTGCTCTCGATCGGGAACTGGGCCTTCATGAACTGCGAGGCCCTGAAGCAGATCCGGATCCCGGCCAGCGTCTGCGACTTCGGCCGAAGTCCCTTCTACAACTGCGACGCGCTGGAGATCCTGGCCCCGGCGGGCAGCCCCGGGTCGCGCTACGCCCGGGAGAAGGGCATCCCCTTCCGCCCGATCGAGTGAGGAGACAGCGGGCGCGGAGCGTACAGCCGCAAGGCTGTCATCCCGAGAAAAGCGGGCTGCCGCCGGTGGCGGCAGGATCTCGGCCACGCGCTGCCGGTGGCAGATGGAGCGTGGCCGGGATCTCCGCAGCCGCGCCGTTGGCGGGCCGTAGCGAAGCAGGCCCGGGAACGGCAAATGCGGCAAGGCGTCCAGTGCGCACGCTGGCGTGGGGATCCGTCCTCCCCGGGGGATGAAGAAATGAAGAAATGAAGGAATGAAGAGGACGCGGAGGAGACGGATGGCCACGTCGCTCCTGCGTCGCTCCTCGCCATGACAGGGGAGGCGGGATCCGCCTCCCCGCCTCCCCGCCCCCCGCGCTGCGGCCCAGATGCAAAAAGCTCTGTATGCCAAAAGGCATACAGAGCTTTCTCATTGCATTTTTCCCGCTGCGCGATCAGGTCCCGGGACCGGGGGATCCTTCCCCCGCTGTTCGCGCTCACGCTTTTGGGCCGGGGGGATCCTCCTCCCGCTGCGCACACGCCGGGGCCGGGGGATCCTTCCCCCGCCGGCGGACGATCAGCACGGCCAGAGCCACGCCGATCAGCGTGCCCAGGGTATTGTGGACCATGTCGTCGAACTCGAAGAGGCCCCGGGCGGTGAGCAGCTGCAGCAGCTCGATCGCCACGGAGAAGCCCGCCCCCAGGGGCAGGCCCTTCCAGCCGAACTCCAGGCCCAGCAGCAGGCCCAGGGGCACGAAGACCCCGATGTTGGCCAGGATCTGGAGCCCCTGCTTCTCCAGATCGGCGTAGGACCAGAAGAGGCGCAGGGCATACTGCCGCTCCGCGGCGCTCTCACGGGCCAGCACGGCCAGACTGAGCAGGAAGAAGGCGTAGGCGGCCAGCAGCGCGGGGACCCGGCGGCGTTTCCACAGCCAGACGCCCAGGCCGATCAGAGCCGCGGCGGCGTAGTAGCCCAGGGGCATGCCCGCCACGAACTGGAGGATCTCCATCGCCGTCCCCTCCTTCCGGCGCGCTCCGGCCCGGCCTCAGCGGTGGACGACGGTGCCGGTCCTGCCCTCCAGGGCCTCGGCGGCCCGGGCCAGAGAACAGATCACCGCCGTGCCGCTCTCGTTGCCCCGGACGAAGTCCATGCAGGACTCCACCTTGGGCAGCATGCTGCCCGGGGCGAACTGCCCCTGGGCGATGTAGCGCGCACAGTCGTCCAGCGTCATCTCGCTGAGCTGGCGCTGGTCGGGCTTGCCGAAGTTGACGCAGACCCGGTCCACGGCGGTGAGGATGATCAGCCGGTCGGCATGGAGCTCCCGGGCCAGCAGCGCCGAGGCGCGGTCCTTGTCGATCACCGCGGCCACGCCCTGCAGCCCCTGCTCCGTCTCCACCACCGGGATGCCGCCGCCCCCCACCGTGATGACGATATCACCGGCGTTGAGGAGCTGCTCCACCACTTTGAGCTCAACGATCGCCTTGGGCAGCGGAGAGGCCACCACCCGCCGATAGCCGCGGCCGGCGTCCTCCACGAAGGTGAGGCCCTTGTTCACGGCCATCTTCTCCGCCTGCTCCTTGGTGTAGAAGCTGCCCACGGGCTTGGTGGGATGCCGGAAGCCGGGGTCGTCCGCGTCCACCAGCACCTGGGTCACCACCGTGGCGCACTCCTTCCGGATGCCCCGGCGGCGCAGCTCCTCCCGCACGGCCTGCTGCAGATGGTAGCCGATGTAGCCCTGGGACATGGCGCCGCACTCCGCCAGAGGCATGAAGGGCGTGCCGCCGCCCCGCTGGGAGGACCACTCCATGGCCAGGTCGATCATGCCCACCTGGGGGCCGTTGCCGTGGCCGATGACCACCTCGTAGCCCCGCTCCACCAGGTCCACGATGGGCCGGGCGGTCTCCCGGACCAGCCGCAGCTGCTCGCCGGGGGTCTTGCCCAGGGCGTTGCCGCCCAGGGCCACCACGATCCGCTCCGCCATCACTTCAGGGTGGCGTACATGACGGCCTTGATGGTGTGCATGCGGTTCTCGGCCTCGTCGAACTGCCGGGCCTGCTTGCCCAGGAACACGTCGTCGGTGACTTCCATGGCCTCCAGGCCGAATTTCTGGTAGATGTCCTCGCCCACGGTGGTCTCCCGATCGTGGAAGGAGGGCAGGCAGTGCAGGAAGATGGCGGTGGGCTTGGCCATGTCCATCAGCTCCTTGTTGACCTGGTAGGGCAGCAGCAGCTTGATGCGCTTGGCCCACAGCTCGGCGGGCTCGCCCATGCTCAGCCAAATATCGGTATAGAGGACGTCGCAATCCTTGGCGCCCTGCTTGATATCGC
>JAFZOC010000248.1 GCA_017550765.1 Oscillospiraceae bacterium | reverse complement strand
CGCCGTCCAGCCAGGGCGTCCCCTGGCGGCTGCTGCTGGAGATCGCCATGGGCGTCGCGCTGCTCGTGCTGCTGGTGCTGGTGCTGACCGGGCCCGCGCGGTCGCCTCAGCCGGAGGAGCCCCTCCCCACGGAGGAGGTCACGCCCACGCCGAGCCCGGAGCCGACCCCGCCGCCCACGCCGACGCCGTGGATCGTGACCGTGCGTTTCCACAGTCCCCTGGGCAACAGTTCCCGGGAACTGGAGGCGGGCGAGGAGATCGTCCTGGAGAGCGCGCCGCTGGAGGGCTACACCTTCCTGCGCTGGCGGGACGCCGAGGGCCGGGACCTGGATCGGAGCAGTCTGAAGATCTGGGAGGACACCGATCTCTATGCGGTCTACGCCATGGCCCTGGGCCGGGAGGAACATGCGCCCTTCCTGTCCCTGGACGCGGACGGGGCCTTCCATCCCGACGGGACCCTGACCCGGCGGGAGGTCGCCCAGATCCTCTACGCCCAGCTGGACACGGATCTGGTGGGCGACGGGCGCTTCCTGGACGTGCCGGAGGACGACCCCGCCTTCCTGGCCATCGCCACTCTCAAGCAGCTGGGCGCCGTCTCCGGCAGCCGCTTCCACCCGGATGAGGAGATCACCCGGCGGGAGCTGCTGGAGATCCTGTGCACGTTCTTCCCCGCGGAGACCGGGGAGCAGCAGTTCTCCGACCTGGATGAAAAGGACCCGGCCTATCCCCTTTTCCGCACCGCAGCGGGCCTGGGCTGGATCGAGAGCGGCGAAGACGTCCCTGCCCGGCCGGACGACCCGCTGACCCGGCTGGAGCTGGTGTCGATCCTGCAGCCGATCCTGGATCTGCAGGGCGACCGGGAACAGCGGCGGGAGCTGGTGGGCACCATCCTGGACATGTCCAGCCGGGAGCCCCTGTTCTGGGCCGTGGCCGAGGCCGTCATCCCCCATACCCATGATGGCCGGGGCGTCGGGGAGGAGTGGCTGAGCAGCGAGCCTCTGCCCGTCCGGGAGGAGGGCCTGTTCTTCCTGGGCGTCAAACTCCACGCGATCGACGCCCAGGGCGACCCGGTCTACGAGGGCGAGTACGCCGGCCTGCGCTTCGACCGCGACGGCGTGGAGACCAGCGGCGATCCGGAGCTGGACGCGCTGATCTGGGATCTGCTGGAGACGGTCGTGAAGCCGGAGAAGGCCAGACCCATGAACATGCTCAACGACCTGTTCATCTATGAGGTCTATCACTTCCGCTACCGCATGGGCAACTACTATCCCGTGGGCGAGCCCAGCGGATGGGAGGCCAAGGAGGCCAAGGAGCTGCTGACGCTGCGCTCCGGCAACTGCTACAGTTTCGCCGCGCTCTACTATGAGCTGGCGCGGGCCATCGGCTTCGACGCCAGAGCCTACACCGGCGCGATCCTGGGCGATCCGCCGGAGGAGGACGTGGTCATCCGGGACGTCCACGGCGACCTGGTGAGCTCGCCGCCGGGGCACATCCCCCACGGCTGGGTGGAGATCGAGATCGACGGCGTGGATTACATCTTCGACCCGGAGCTGGCCTATCGCCAGACCCATCGGGGCCTGGGCGTCGCCGGCTGCTTCAAGATGGACGCCCACGAGCGGGCCCGCTGGGGCTACTACGCAGGCGACGCCGCCGCGCCGGAGCCCTCTCCGAGCCCCGCGCCGACAGGCTGAGGCCGGAGCTCGGCCGCAGGAGCAGTTTTTCGTTTTTTATTTCAGTTTAAGACGTGAGAGGCGCCCCTTTCGGGGCGCCTCAGACTGTAGACAGACCCGATCAGGCATCGTTTCAACAAGCATGGGGGAAGGGTGAAGGGGGATGGGCCCCCCCTCACGTTCGATATACGCAAAAATGGGAACTTTTTCGGAAGTTCCCATTTTTGTTTTTTCAGGGTGTCGACACTTTGTCGATACCTTAAGACGCTCTTGCGGGGCGCCTCTCTTCGTCTTCTCGCGCCCGAGATCGCAAAGCGCGAACTGCGCGGCCGAGCGCGCCGGGGACGGATGGCCACGTCGGGCCAAGGGGCCCTCCTCGCCATGACCTGCGGGGGATCTGGCCGCTCCGATCCCGCCCCGCCGCCCACGCGACGCTTCGGACCGGGAGACGCCCCTTGCGGGGCGTCTCCCGCGTCTCCAGATGGGTCAAAGCGCAAAACTGTACCCGCGTCTTCTCAAACTGAAGGTCTCAAAACCCAAAACTGCGCCATGCTGCACTGCGCCGGGGGCGCTCAGTCCGGGCTCTCGGGTGGCTCTCCCGCCGGCGCCGGGGCGGCAGCCTTCGCCTTTCTCTCCGCCTCCTCCTGCCAGGCCTGTCGGGCCGCTCCCTCCATCGCCGCAGGCCAATCCGGCCGGCACAGCAGCTCCGTCCCGCGCATCAGATCCCGGACCCGCCCCAGCTGCGCCACCAGCAGGGCGATCCGCCTGTCGTCCTTGTGCAGATAGCGGCCGATCTCCGTCAGATCCTCCGGCAGCGCCCCTGCCTCATAGTCCCGCCGGTCCTGCTGCCAGAGCCGGCCGCCGTAGTAGTCCCGCAGGTCCCGGAAGCTCCCTCTCCGCCGTTCCCAGAGCAGCAGCGCCTTCTCCAGGGCGTCCAGGAGCTCCAGCGTCTCGTCGACGGCCCGGTCCATCGCCTCGATCCGGGCTCTCCGGTAAACAGGGCCCTTGCCCCGCAGATCGATCCCATTTGGATCCATGTCCTTCTCCTTTCCTGGCCCGCCGAGCCTTGGGCGGGGCAAAAAGACGGCCGAGGCCCCGGATGGGGGAGCCTCGGCCGCTCATGATACGGATCTTTCTTTTCTCCGAACGCTCGTCTTGTGCTGTAGGTCTCTCCGCCGCGCTGTCCGGCGCCCGCCGGCACTTCCGGGCAGGGGCGCCTCCGCGTGGGAGGGAACGGGCCTAGATATACTGCTCGCGGTCCAGCTTGTCGTACCACTTCTCGAAGAAGGGCTCCAGCAGGGCGGTGGCCTTCATGTCCAGGTTGAAGATGTAGATGGTGAAGGTGACCACGAAGAAGCCCAGCACGACCCCCAGCAGGATCAGCGGGATCTTCCAGAAGCACTTTCCTTCGGCCTTGTCCTTTTTCATCTCGCTCTCCTCCTTTCCTCAGAATGCCTCGTCGTCGGGGATATGCTCCAGCGACGGATCCAGCGGTTCCTCCCGCATGACGGTGCGCATGTAGTTGTTCACCTGGTCGCGGATGGCGTTGCGGGTGAAGACGCGGGGATCGCAGAGGTCGTGGCTGACCCACATGATATGGATGCCGCGCTCCCGGGCCTGCTCCTCGAACATGCCGTGCATGCCGGTGAGGGCCTTGCAGGACATATGCTCCCACATCATGACCAGGTCGGCGTTCATCTTCTCGCACAGCTCCCACAGGTCGTCCAGCAGGACCTTGTAGCCGCCGTGGGTGTGGTTGCGCATGATCATCTCCATGTTCAGCATGGCCATGTCGCGGTAGGCCTGCTCCCGGTTCTCGGGGGTGTCGTCCTCGGCGATCATGTCGGTGTTGATGATGGAGAGCATGTCCGCAAGAGGCATGACGCCCCAGCACTGGACCAGCCAGTAGAGCATGTCGATCACATACTGCGGCTGCACGCCCCAGACGATCGCCCGGTGGCGATACTCCTTGGCGTACATGCGCTTGGCGGCGTAGCCCTTCTGGGCCAGGGCCAGGAGCTTGCGGTCGATGTCCACGAACTGCGGGTCGCGGCCGGAGTTGCCCATGTAGTTGGTGTCGTTGTAGAGGGAGAAGGCAGCGCCGAAGAACTGCGGATACGGGGTGGCGTTGATCTCCAGCTGGGCGATGCGGCAGCGGGTGGCGAAATTGACGCGCTTGGCCGCGGCGAAGTAGCGGTCCCAATCCCACTTCTCGCTGGTGTGCTCCTCCACGAAGGCGATGGCCTTCTTGATCTCCCGGGCGGCGTACTCCAGCACGTCGGGCTCCTTGTGGCGCAGCGGGGTGGCCAGCTGGAAGGTGGGGATGCCGTACTGGCGCTCCAGACGCTTGGCGATGATGCCGTTGCCCATGAGGGAGCCGTCGCAGGTGGTGTTGTTCTGCACCGCGCAGCAGCCCAGGACGCAGAAGTCGTCCTCGATGGAGATGCCGGCCTCGGCCTCGGGCATGGGGCAGACGTCGCCGGGGATGCCGTACTGCTGGGCGACGTCCAGATAGTGCATGACGTTGAACTGGTGGAAGATGTT
>JAFZOC010000247.1 GCA_017550765.1 Oscillospiraceae bacterium | reverse complement strand
GCCTTCCCGGCGGCGCTCCAGCCGAAGAAGCTGCTCTCCCTCACCGCGAAGCAGCTGCCCAGCTACGGCGGCAGCGTGGACACGGCGGTACAGGATCTGCTGTACTATCAGAAGAACAACTTCCGCACCCTGGTCCTCTGCGGCTCCCGGCGGCGGGGCGAGATCCTGCAGCAGCTGCTCTCCGACAAGGGCGCCAGCGCCATCCTGGCCTTCCCGGCGGAGAATCTCCCCGCTCAGGGGCAGATCCTGCTGACGGAGGGCGCCATCGCCCAGGGCATGGAGTACCCCGCCATTCATCTGGCGGTGCTTACGGAGGGCCAGCTCAACGCCCCCATCGAGCGGTGCAAGGCCCGCAAAAAGAAGCTCACCACCAACCGGCAGAAGCTCCAGTCCTTCACGGATCTGTCGCCGGGGGATCTGGTGGTCCATGAGCAGCACGGCATCGGCCGCTACGACGGCATCGAGCAGATGAAGATCGACGGGGTCCTGAAGGACTACATGAAGATCTGCTACTCGGGCACGGATGTGCTCTATGTCCCGGCGACCCAACTGGACTTCATCAGCAAGTATATCGGCGGCGGCGAGGACAGCCCCGTGCGTCTGAATCGCCTGGGCGGCGACGCCTGGGAGAAGACCGTCGCCCGAGCCAAGGTCGCCGCCAAGCAGCTGGCGACGGATCTGATCCAGCTCTACGCGGCGCGGGCGCGGCTGCCCGGCTACGCCTTCTGCGCGGACACCCCCTGGCAGAAGGAATTCGAGGACGCCTTCGAGTACCTGGAGACCGACGATCAGCTCCGGGCCATCGAGGAGATCAAGGCCGATATGGAGCGGCCCGTGCCCATGGATCGCCTGCTCTGCGGCGACGTGGGCTTCGGCAAGACGGAGGTGGCTCTGCGGGCCGCCATGAAGGCCGTCATGGACGGCAAGCAGGTTGCGATCTTAGTGCCCACCACCGTCCTGGCCCAGCAGCACTACGGCACCTGCATCCGCCGCTTCGGCGGCTATCCGGTGCAGATCGACGTACTCTCCCGCTTCCGCACTGCCCAGCAGCAGAAGAACACCCTGCGGGCCATGGAGCTGGGCAGCTGTGACATTGTCATCGGCACCCACATGCTCCTGGGCAAAAACGTGAAGTTCAAGGATCTGGGTCTGCTCATCGTGGACGAGGAGCAGCGCTTCGGTGTGGGCCACAAGGAGCGGCTCAAGGAGCTCTCCCGGGGCGTGGACGTGCTGACCCTGTCCGCGACCCCCATCCCCCGCACGCTGAATATGGCCCTGTCGGGCATCCGGGACATGTCCACCATCGAGGAGGCCCCGGAGGGGCGCTACCCCATCCAGACCTTCGTGCTGGAGCACGACGATCGCATCCTGGACGACGCCATGCGCCGGGAGCTGGATCGGGGCGGCCAGGTCTACTACCTCCACAATCGGGTGGACACCATCGAGCGCTGTGCCGCCCGCATCCGGGAGCGCACCGGCGTCGAGGAGGTGGCCGTGGCCCACGGCAAGATGTCCGAGGACGAGCTGAGCGACATCATGCAGCGCATGGCCGACGGGGACATCCGCATCCTGGTCTGCACCACCATCATCGAGACGGGCATCGACATCCCCAACGTGAACACCCTCATCATCGAGGACGCGGACAAGCTGGGTCTGGCCCAGCTCCACCAGCTGCGCGGCCGGGTGGGCCGCTCCTCCCGCCACGCCTTCGCCTATCTCACCTTCCGGGCGGGCAAGGTCCTGACGGAGGTCGCGGACAAGCGGCTGAACGCCATTCGCGAGTACGCGGAGTTCGGCTCCGGCTTCAAGATCGCCATGCGGGATCTGGAGATCCGCGGCGCGGGCAATCTGCTGGGCGCGGAGCAGTCCGGCCACATGATGAGCGTGGGCTATGACCTGTATCTCAAGCTCCTGGAGGAGGCCGTGCTGGAGGAGAAGGGCGAAAAGCCCCTGCTCCCGCCGGAGTGCGTGGCCGATCTCAACATCACCGCCAGCATCCCCAAGAGCTACGTGGAGTCCGGGGAGCAGCGCATGGATCTGTATCGCCGCATGGCAGCGGTGCGGACCGAGGAAGACGCGGAGGACCTCTTCGACGAGGTGGTGGATCGCTACGGCGAGCCCCCCGAGGGCGTCCTCAATCTGATCTCCGTGGCGCTGCTGCGCGGCAAGGCCGCCGCCGTGGGGATCCGGGAGATCGCCCAGAAGGGCGCGGAGATCCACTTCACCCTGGAGAGCCTGAATCTGGAGGCGGTCAGCGCCATCTGCTCCGACGAGCGGCTCAAGGGCCGGGTGTACTTCGTCGCCGGATCGGTCCCCATTCTGAAGCTGCGCATGGTCAAGGGCGACAAGCCCCTGCGCGTGTGCGAAAAGTTCGTGGAGGAGCTCTCCCGCTTCACCGCGGCCTCGTAAAAAACGACCGCCCCGGCTTTGGACCGGGACGGCAGCGCCTGAAAAAAGAAGCGCCTCGGCCGATGGCCGAGGCGCTTTTGCTGTTGCTTATTTCGCCAGCGCGGAGAGCTTGGAGAAGATGACCGCCGCCTGGGCGCGGTTCGCAGTGCCCTGGGGATTCAGGGTCGTGCTGCTGTAACCGGTGATGATGCCCTTGGCATTGTTCCAGGCGAAGGCGTCCACCGCGTAGGCGGAAACCAGATTCGCGTCGGTGAAGGCTGCGAGGCTGCCGATCTTGCCTTCCACCAGGCCTTTGTACTGGGCGTAGCGGTAGACGATGGCGGCGAACTGCTCGCGGGTGATGGGCGTGTCGGGATCGAACTTGGTCCCGGCCGCGTCCGTGCCGTAGACGATGCCGTTCTCATTGGCCCACGCGGCCGCGGTCTCGTAGTAGATGCCGGCCGGAACGTCCTTGAAGGGGCATGCGCCCTTCGCAGCGGGCTTGCCGTCCAGACGCCACAGGATCGCAACGATCTGCGCGCGGGTGATGGGCTCGTCGGGCGCGTACAGCACCGGAGTCTTGCCGGCGATCAGGCCCTGCAGATAGACGTCCTTCACGTAGCTGTAGAACCAGTCGTTCTTCTTCACGTCCTTGAAGGGCAGTTCCGCCTCATCCGCCTGGCCGCCGGAGCCGCCGGCACCGCCGGAACCGGAGCCCGTATCGGAAGGCTCGTAGCCCTCCATCCGGGAGTCGGAGTAGACGTTGCCGTACTGGTCGGTCACCCTTGCGGTGTAGGAGGTGCCGTTGGGCGTGGGTTTCTTGGTGATCGTCGCCTGGAGGGTGTACTCGTCGTCGCCCGCCTCGCAGGTCAGGGTCGCGGTGCACGCGGTCAGATCCGCGTTCCACTCCCAGGTCACGTCGTAGAGATGCTCGACGACGACCTGGATCACGGACTCGTCGTCCTCAAAGTGCTCATCGTTCAGCTCGTCGGTGACGGTGGTGAAGTGGCCGCCCTTTTCGCCGTCCGCAACCGCAAACTTGAGGCCGATCAGCTCGCTGCCGGATGCGGCCGCTTCCTT
>JAFZOC010000246.1 GCA_017550765.1 Oscillospiraceae bacterium | reverse complement strand
GGGGCAGGATGGCCCGCAGATCCAGTCCGGTGAGGCCGTTGAACTTTTGCACCATCCCCTCGTCATAGTCCAGCGCCGCGCTGTCTATGGGGAACATGCCGCTGGCCTCGCCCACGCCCATGACCTTCTCGCCGGTGAGCTGCCAGGGGATATAGCCCGCCAGCGTCGTGAGGAAAGCGATCTCCTTCACATGCTCCTCCCCGTTCAGGATCGCCTGATACAGGTGCGCGATGCTCCATCGCTGGGGGATGTTGAAGCCGAAGAGCGCGGTCAGCTCCTCCGCGGCCGGGCCGGTGATGGTGTTGCGCCAGGTGCGGAACTCCGCCAGCTGTCTGCCGTCCCTGTCGAAGGGCAGATAGCCGTGCATCATGGCGCTGACGCCGATCGCGCCGACCGTGGTGAGCTCGACGCCGTACCTGGCCTTGACGTCCTGGCGCAGGCGGGCAAAGCAGGTCTGCAGGCCGCTGTGCACCGCGTCCATGGGGTAAGTCCAGATGCCGTCTACCAGCTGGTTCTCCCATTCATAGTCGCCCGAGGCGACGGGGACGAAGCTCTCGTCGATCAGCACCGCCTTGATGCGGGTGCTGCCCAGTTCGATCCCCAGCGCAGTTCTTGTCAGATCCATGTCAGTCCCTCACTTGAGCTTCCAGATCAGGTCTTTGACCAGCAGTTCTTCTTCCAGTCCATCGGGCGTGGTGTCCTTGGTGATGTGGACGAACTCGATGTCCATCATCCGCGCCCAGTCATGCAGCATCTCGGCCGAGACGTCGTAGCTCAGCACCGTGTGGTGCGCGCCGCCCGCCGCGATCCAGCACTCCACGCCGGTGGTGAGATCCGGCATGGCCCGCCACATGACGCGAGCCACCGGGAGGTTCGGCATGGGCAGGATGGGCTTTACAGCCTCGATGTCCTGCACGATCAGGCGGAGACGGCCGCCCATGTCGATCAGAGAGGCCACCAGGGCGGGGCCGGCCTTGCCCTCGAAGACCAGGCGGGCCGGGTCTTTTTCGTTCATGCCGATCCCGAGATGGTGGGTCTCGATCCGGGGCCTGTCCGCCGCCACCGAGGGGCAGACCTCCAGCATGTGGGCGCCCAGAGAATACTCCTGGCCCTCGACCAGATGATAGGTGTAGTCCTCCATGAAGGCGGAGGCGCCGTTGCCGCCCTCGCCCATGGCCTTGAGGATGGCCGTCATGGCGGCCACTTTCCAGTCGCCCTCGGCGCCGAAGCCGTAGCCCAGGGCCATCAGGTGCTGGGCCGCCAGGCCCGGCAGCTGCTCCATGCCGTAGAGGTCCTGGAAGGTGTTGGCGAAGGCGCGGCAGCCCTCCCGGTCCAGCATCCGGCGGATGGCGATCTCTTCCCTTGCCTGGTAGCGGATGGCGGCGGTGTCGTCCGTGGCCACGTCGTAGGCGGCCTCGTACTCGGCCACCAGGGCGTCGATCTCTCCCTCGGACACGGCGGCCATCTCTTTCACCAGGTCGCCCACCGCCCAGGTATTGACCTGCCAGCCCAGCCTGATCTGGGCCTCCACCTTGTCGCCCTCGGTGACGGCGACCTCGCGCATGTTGTCGCCGAAGCGCATGACGCGCATCTCTCTCGACACAGCCGCGCCCACCGCCGCCTTCATCCAGTCCGCCAGACGCGCATGGACCTTCTCTTCTTTCCAGTACCCGGCGATGACCTTGCGGGGCTTGCGGAGACGGGCCCCGATGAAGCCGTGCTCCCGGTCGCCGTGGGCGGCCTGGTTCAGGTTCATGAAGTCCATGTCGATCTCGTCGTTGGGGATCTCGCGGTTGTACTGCGTGGCGAAATGGCACCAGGGCTTCTGCAGGTCCCGCAGACCGTCGATCCACATCTTGGACGGGCTGAAAGTATGGCACCAGGTGATGATGCCGGCGCATTCGTCCCGGTAGTTGGCCTCTTTGACCACGTCGGAGATCTCCTTGTTGGTCTTGGCCGTCACTTTATAGACCAGGGGATAGGGCAGGGCCCTCGTCAGCTCCGCCGCCATCTCCCGGGCCCTCTTCTCGACAGTCTCCAGGACCTCCGGCCCATACAGGAACTGGCTGCCGACCACGAACCAGAACTCACGTTCCATGCGTATCCCCTTTCTTTTGCTCCTCTTTCTTTTTCTTTTCTTTTTTCCGGTCTGCTGCCCGGGCGCTGTTCTTGCGCATCAGGACCACGCTCTGCAGCAGGATGAAGAAGCTCAGCATGGCGCCGTTGGCCATCTCCTGCCACCAGGAGGCGTTCAGCGGGCTGAGCGCGATGATCTTCTGGATCGTGGCCAGGATCATGACGCCGAAGAAGGTGCCGATCACATTGCCCACGCCGCCGGTGAGCAGGGTGCCGCCGATGATGGAGGCGGCGATGGCGTCCATCTCGCTGCGCATGGCGACGCTGGCGTTGCCGGCGGGCTTGTGCATCAGGAAGACGAAGCCGGCCAGACCGCTGAGCAGGCCGCTGATCACATAGCTCCAGAAGACGGTGCTCTTCACATCGATGCCCAGCATCAGGGCGCTCTGTCGGTTGCCGCCCACAGCGTAGATGTTCCGGCCCAGGCGGGTGTAGCGCAGCAGCAGGTACATCAGGATCACGACCAGCACCGCCACGACCGCGCCGATCTCGATCTTGGCGGGGATCAGGTTCCCGTTCTGGGCCACATAGCCCAGCCAGGGGATCTTCAGCTTGGCCTTCACCAGTTCCAGGAAGCCCTCGTGGGCCACCTTGACCGGGTTGACCGAGAGCATCGTGGTCAGGCCCCGGGCCAGGAACATGCCCGCCAGGGTGACGATGAAGGGCTGGATCTCCAGAAAGCTCACCAGGAAGCCCTGCAGCAGGCCGAAGCCCAGGCCGATCCCCAGGGCCAGGAGCAGGGTCAGCAGGATGCTGAGCGTGTCGTTCTCGATGCCGTTGTTGTTCAGGAACAGCGCGCAGCTCATGACGGTGAGCCCGATCACGCCGCCCACGCTGATGTTGATGCCGCCGCCGATCATGACGATCGTCAGGGCGCAGGAGATGATGATCAGGGCGGCGTTGTCGTTGAGCAGGTCGAAGAGCTGCTGGGGCTTCTCGAAGCCGCCGCCCATGGCGAAGATCGCGGTGACATACATGGCGAGGAAGATGCCGATGCTGATGAACATGAGCATCTGGGTATCGGTCAAAGGCTCGCGTCTGCGGCGCCGGATCTCTCTGGTCTTGTCCGCCATTCAGCTCACCCCCTCTTTCCGGGCGCGGTCGTCGCCTCTGCCGGACCGCAGGCGGTCCCAGAGGTCGGTCAGCGCTTTCTTGACCACGGGGGAGCCGGCCACCACGATGATGATGATCACGATGGCCTTATAGGCTTTCACGTTGACGGGGTCCACGTTCATGGCATAGAGGGTGGTGGTGAGCATCTGGATGATGTAGGCGCCCAGGATGCTCCCGCTCAGCCTGAAGCGGCCGCCGCCCAAGTTGTTGCCGCCGATGGCCACCGCCAGGATCGCGTCCATCTCGATGTCCACCAGCAGGGTCTTGTGGTTGAGCTGTCCCAGGCGGCACACCCCAATGAGGCTGGCCACCGCCACGCACACGCCCAGCAGCACGAAGCTGACGAGTTTGATGGCGGTGGGGTCGATGCCGTTGAGCCGGGCCGCGCCCTCATTGATGCCCACGGACTGGGTATAGAGCCGCAGGCTCGTGAGCTTGAAGATCAGGAACAGCAGCAGGCCCACCAGGATCACCGCGAAGATCGGCGTCGGTACCGGGATGCCCGGGATCGTCTTGCCGATGGAGTTGATGATGGGGCTGTTGAGCTGGGGCGTGGCGTCGCCGTTGATCCAGTAGGCGATGGAGCGGCCGCAGGAGTAGAGGATCAGCGTGGCGATCATGGGCTGGATCCGGAACACGGCCACCAGGGTGCCGTTGAAGAGCTTGAAGAGGATCGTCGTCAGGCAGCTGAGCAGCAGGGCCAGGAGCACGCTCCCGACGGAGATCGTCCCCATCCCCTGCAGGACCTTGACGAGCACGGCGCCGGAGATCGCGCCCACGGCGCCCACGGAGATGTCCTGGCCGCCGCAGGCCGCCGTCACCAGGGTCATGCCCATGGCGATGATGGCCAGCTCCGAGGCGCTGTCGATGATGCTGATCAGGTTCCCGGTGAGCACGGCGTTGCCGGCGTTGTTGACCCGGATCCCGATGGAGAAGAAGCTGATGTCCCGAAAGAGGTTGAATACGACCAGGATGCCCAGAGCCACCAGCGGGATCAGCAGCTGGCCGAGCCCGGAGCCCTCTTCCCTCTTTTTCTTCATCTCACTGTTCACCTCCCGCGATCGTCTTCATGACCTGTCCCTGGGTCAGCTGGTCGCCTGTGAGCTCGCCCACGATCTTGCGGTCGCGCATGACGATCAGTCTGGAGCAGGTGCGCAGCATCTCCTCGATCTCGGAAGAGATGAAAGTGACGCTCATGCCCTCCTCGGCCAGCTTGAGCACCAGCTTCTGGATCTCCAGCTTGGTGCCGACGTCGATGCCGCGGGTGGGCTCGTCCAGGATCAGATACTGCGGATGCGTCAGCAGCCAGCGGGCGAGGATCACCTTCTGCTGGTTGCCGCCGGAGAGCGAGCGG
>JAFZOC010000245.1 GCA_017550765.1 Oscillospiraceae bacterium | reverse complement strand
GGGACCTCTGCTCTTCATCCGGGCCCTCTGCTCTTCATCCGGGCCCTCTGCTCTTCATCCGGGCCCTCTGCGCCCCGGCGGGCGCGGCCCGCTCCCGCCGTCTCTACGCGGTGCGGATGTCCGTCCACCCCGTCACATTGCACTGGCCTTTGTCGTTCCGCCCCACGGCGACCACGGTCCCGTCGCTCCGCAGCCCCACCGTGTGTCTGTCGCCCGCGGCGATCGCCACGATGTCCGTCCAGCCTTTCACATCGCACTCGCCGTCGCCGTTCCTGCCCACGGCGACCACGGTCCCGTCGCTCCGCAGCCCCACCGTGTGCGAGCTCCCCGCGGCGACCGCCACGATGTCCGTCCAGCCTTTCACATTGCACTCGCCGTCGTCGTTCCGCCCCGCAGCCAGCACCGTCCCGTCGCTCCGCAGCCCCACCGTATGATAGTGCCCCGCGGCGATCGCCACCACGTCCGTCCAGCCCGTCACGTCGCACTGGCCGTCGTCGTTCCACCCCACGGCCACCACGGTCCCGTCGGAGCGCAGCCCCACCGTATGATAGTGCCCCGCGGCGATCGCCACCACGTCCGTCCAGCCCGTCACGTCGCGCTGGAACAAGTCGTTCTTGCCCGTTGCCACCACCGTCCCGTCGGACCGCAGCCCCACCGTGTGCGAGATCCCCGCGGCGACCGCCACGATGTCCGTCCAGCCTTTCACATAGCACTGGCCGTCGTCGTTGCTGCCCGCGGCCGCCACGGTCCCGTCGGACCGCAGCCCCACCGTGTGACGATATCCCGCGGCGACCTGGACGATGTCTGTCCAGGCTCTGGCCTCTGCCTCGCCGAAGTCGTCCCAGCGGGTGTCGCAGATGGTCCCGTCGGACCGCAGCCCCACCGTGTGACGATATCCCGCGGCGACCTGCACGATATCCGTCCAGTCCGTCACCTGGCACTGGCCGTCGCCGTTCCTGCCCGCGGCCAGCACCGTCCCGTCGGACCGCAGCCCCACCGTGTGCCAGTCGCCCGCGGCGACCGCCACGATGTCCGTCCAGCCCGACACCTCGTACTCGGACCCGTCGCTCTCCACGGCCACCACGGTCCCGTCGCTCCGCAGCCCCACCGTATGATAGTACCCCGCGGCGACCTGGACGATGTCTGTCCAGGCTCTGGCCTCCGCCTCGCCGTAGTCGTCCCAGGCGGTGTCGTAGATGGTCCCGTCATCGAGCAGATATACCGTGTGAGCGTATCCGGCGGAGAGCGCCGTGACGGTGGCCGCCTGTGCCGCCGCGTCCTGGGCAGTCTGGGTCGCGTCCCCGACCGCATCCTGGGCCGCCTGGACCGCGTCCCGGGCCGCATCCTGGGCCGCCTGGACCGCGTCGCCGGTCCCGGGAGCAGCCCCGGGGCGGGCCAGATCCGTCTCGATCCCCGACCAGCCCGTCACGTCGCACTGGAACAAGTCGTTCTTGCCCGTTGCCACCACGGTCCCGTCGGAGCGCAGGCCCAGGCTGTGATAGCCGCCGCCGGCCACCGCCACGATGTCCGACCAGCCCGACACCTCGCACTGGCCGTCGCTGTCGCTGCCCGTTGCCGCCACGGTCCCGTCGGCCCGCAGGCCCAGGATGTGGAAGTAGCCGGAGGAGATGGCCGCGATGTCCGTCCAGTCCCGCACGTCCCCGCGGCCCTGGTCGTCCCAGCCCGCGAACAGCACGGTGCCGTCGGCCTTCAGGCCCACGGCGTGGGCCCAGCCCGCCGCGATGGCGACCACGTCCCGCCAGCCCGACACCTCGCACTGGCCATGATCGTCCATACCGGTGGCCACGACCCGGCCGTTGGCCTTGAGGCCCAGGGTGAAGCGATAGCCCACCGCCACAGCCGTGATGTCTTTCCACTCGTCCACGTCGCACTGGCCGAAGTTGTTCGCGCCGACGGCCGTCACGGTCCCGTCGGCTCTCAGGCCGACGGAACAGTCCGTCCCGGCGGCGATGGCCACGATGTCCGTCCAGTCGCCCACGTCGCAGCGGCCGTCGGCGTTGTCGCCGGTGGCCAGCACCGTGCCGTCTCTCCGCAGGCCCAGGGTATGGGTGTAGCCCGCGGACACGGACACCAGATCCGTCCAGCCGCCCACATTGGTCCGGCTGCCTTCGCCGGGCATGTCCAGGCTGCCCACGGCCACCGCGGTGCCGTCGGACCGCAGGCCTGCCGAGTGCACAAAGCCCGCGGAGATCGTGTTCCGGGTCGCGGCGCGGGGGAGCTTCGAGCCGCCCAGCCGGGGCAGCAGGAGCAGCGCCGCCGTCAGCAGCAGCGCCAGGGCCAGCGCCGCCGCCAGGATGAGCGCGACGCGCCGCTTCGGCCCCTTCGCCGTCGCGGTCCCGCTCTGCTCCGACCCTTCCCGGGCGCTCTGCTCCCGGGTGGCTCTCTCTTTGGCCCGCTTTTGGGCTGCAGCTTCCCGAGCGGCCTGCCGTTCGGCAGCCCGCCGTTCTCTCTCTTCTTTTTCGGCGGCCCGCTTCTCGGCGGCCAGGCGTTCCTTCTCCGCTTTCTCGGCGGCCAGGCGTTCGGCCTCTTTCCGCTCCCGCTCCGCTTTCTCGGCGGCCAGGCGCTCGGCCTGCCTGCGCTCCGCCTCTCTCCGGGCGGCCTCCCGTTCGGCGGCCTCCCGCTCCTTGCGCTCCCGCTCCGCCTTTTCGGCAGCGAGGCGCTCTCTCTCCGCCTGTTCCCGTCTCGAGATGTCCGAGGGCGAGATGAACGAGATCTCATCCCCGCCCGTGCTCCCGGAGCCGCCGGTCCGGTGCGTTCCGCGCCTTGCGTAGACGGTGGGCTCCACCTCCTGGCCGAAGGGCTCCTCGGACAGGCCGCCGTTCTCCAGTCCTCGGAGATCGGCCAGCAGCGCCCCGGCGTCCCGATAGCGGTCCCTGGGATCGAAGGCGCAGCACCTGAGCACGATCTCCTGCAGCTCCGGGCAGCCATAGGCGGGCGCCGGCAGCGGATCGCCCCGGAAGCGCCGCATCCGCGCCGTATCCATCTGCGCCGCGGTGGGCACCGCCGGCGGCAGGGGATAGAAGGGCAGCCGACGGGCGTTCAGCGTCCAGTACAGCACGATGCCCAGGGAGTAGATGTCCGCCTGGTGGCCGTAGGGGGCGTTGTGGAAGACCTCGGGGGCCATGTAGTTGTAGGTGCCGATCTTGGTGCCGCCGCTGGTCTTCTCGGCGACCTTGGCGATGCCGAAGTCGCCCAGCTTGAAGTCCCCGTCCCGGGAGATGAAGATGTTCTGGGGCTTGATGTCCCGGTGGATGATGTTCCGGCTCCGGCAGAGGGCCAGGGCGCTGGCCATATCCTTGGCGAGCGCCACGACCTGCCGCTCGCTGGCCACCCGGTCCGGGGCCTTCATCAGCGGCGTCAGGAGCTCCATCCTGATCAGGACCTCCCAGCCCACGCCGCCGGGTTTCGGGCCGTAGCGGATATCGTCGCAGCAGACCACGTTGGTGTGGCCCTTGACGGCGACCATGAGATTGTACTCGTCGATGATCTCGGCCAGGTAGCTCTCGTAGTGTCTGGAGATGTCCTCCGCGTTGTAGCCGCTGCTGTAGAGCTCTTCGGCCTCGCTGTCGTCTTTGGGGAGCAGGAT
>JAFZOC010000244.1 GCA_017550765.1 Oscillospiraceae bacterium | reverse complement strand
GGACTTCGGCCGCAGCCAGGTGGGCGACGCGGGGTACCTGTACGCGATCTGCGACCAGGACGTGATGGTCTTCGCGCCGGACGGCAGCCTGCAGGCCCGCATCGGCGGCGACCGCTGGCCCAACGCCATCGTGAAGCTGCGTGACGGCTCGATCGCCGTGACCGCCTGGGACGACGCCGGGATGCATCAGGCGCTCTTCCCGGTGGACCTGGAGAAGAAGAGCCTGGGCGCCTCCGTCAAGATCCCGGACGCCGCCTGGTCCCCGCTGGCCGGAGACGAGAACTTTGACTTCTACTACCAGAACGGGATGTACCTGTACGGCTATTCGATCGAGCGGGAAGAGGAAGCCAAGATCCTCAACTGGCTGGACGTGGACGTGAACGGCGATTCCGTCCAGGGGATCCGGGTCCAGCCCGACGGCACCGTGACCGGCGTGGTCAACACCTGGAAGAACGATACCACCAACACCGAGATCATCAAGGTCTACAAGGTGCCCTACGATCAGGTGCCTCACAAGGAGACGCTGACCATGGCGGTCATGTACACCTATGAGATCCTGGACAAGGTCATCGACTTCAACCGCCACAGCGACAGCGTCCGCATCCAGCTCATCGACTACTCGGAGTACAACGACTACGAGAACGGCGACTATGAAGCCGGCCGTACGAAGCTGCTGACCGAGGTCATGTCCGGCAGCATGCCGGACCTGGTCGCCCTGAGCCAGCTGCCCTACAGCCAGATGGCCGCCAAGGGCCTGCTGGAGGACCTGTATCCCTTCATCGACAGCGATCCCGAGATCAAGCGCTCGGACTATTTCCCCAACGCCCTCAAGGCCATGGAGAAGAACGGGAAGCTCTGCATGGTCACCACGTCCTTCAATGTGCAGACCCTGATCGGCGCCCGCTCCGTCGTGGGCGATGAGCCGGGCTGGACCTACAAGGAGCTGCAGGCCGCCCTGGCCACCATGCCCGAGGGCTGCGAGCCCATGGATATGTACACCACCCGCGGCGACATCCTGCAGACGCTGCTCTATGCTGACCTGGATCACTATGTGGACTGGAGCAGCGGCAAGTGCAGCTTCGACAGCCCGGACTTCATCGAGCTGCTGCAGTTCGCGGCCCAGTTCCCTGAGAGCATCCCCGACGACCAGGAGTGGGAGAGCGCGGAGACCCGCATCGCCCAGGGACGTCAGATGCTGACCAGCAGCTACCTCTACAGCGTGGATTCGATCCTCTGGAACGACCCCATGTTCGGGGAAGAGGGCTGCACCTATATCGGCTACCCCACCAACAACGGCGTGGGCAGCGTCATGGTGATGGAGAACGGCTACGGCATGAGCGCCAGCTGCAAGAACAAGGCCGCCGCCTGGCAGTTCCTGCGCACCTTCCTTCTGGACGACGCCCAGGAGCAGGCCTGGAACATCCCGCTGAGCCTGAAAGCCTATCGCGCCAAGCTGGAGCAGGCCATGACGCCCGAGTATGAGAAGGACGAGAACGGCAACTTCGTGCTGGACGAGAACGGCGAGAAGATCCAGCTCTCCCGGGGCGGCTTCTGGAGAGACAACGGCACCATGGTCGAGATCTATGCCATGACCCAGGAGCAGGCCGACCGCCTCTGGGAGGCCGTGACCACCTGCACCAAGGTGATGAACATGGACACCGCCATCTATGAGATCGTCAACGAGCAGGCGCAGGCCTTCTTCGCCGGTCAGAAGACCGCCGAGGAAGTCGCCCGCCTGATCCAGAGCAAGGCCAACATCTACGTCAACGAGCAGCGCTGAGAGGGGAGAGCCCCTCCGGCATGCTCTGCCAGAGGGAGAGCGGCGCCGATACCGGAGCCGCTCTCTCGGTACGCGTTGCAGGCGGGGACGCTGTGGCCGCGGCTGCCCGGACCGCGCGGCAGTGTCCCTTCCCGGGATGGTCCGACGGTCTCGTATCTGAGGCAAAAAGCGGCAAGATCCTCGTTTTTTCTGAAATAGCCGGGAGCCTGCCGCGTTTCCCTTGCAAGGGGACACAGGATGTAGTATAATGACCCTATATATCGGCACAATATCTTTCAAAGTGGTAACAAAAATGGAGAAAAACCGCATCAAAAGGAGAGAACGGGCGAAGGACTTCCTGCGCAGCCTGTGTTTCCTCTCTCCGAGCCTGTTGGGGGTCGGCGTATTCTTCATCATGCCCTTCGGCGTGGTGGTCTACTACTCGCTGATCGACGGCGTCGGATCGAAGAACTTCGTCTTGCTGGAGAACTTCCGGAAGCTCTTCCAGAATTCGGCCTTCCTCCTGGCCGGCAGGAACACCCTGCGCTTCTCGGCACTGGCGGTCCCTCTGGCGGTGGTCCTGGCCCTGGTCCTGGCCCTGATGCTGGAGGAGAGGATCCCGCTGAAGTCCCAGTTCCGCACTTTTTTCCTGAGCCCCATGATGGTCCCTGTGGCCTCGGTGGTGCTGATCTGGCAGGTGCTCTTCAACTACAACGGGACGGTCAACGAGTTCCTGCTGCTCTTCGGCGAGGACAAGATCGACTGGCTCCAATCCGACCACAGCATGGTCGTGGTGGTGATCCTCTTCCTGTGGAAGAACCTGGGCTACAACATGATCCTGTTCATGGCGGGCCTGGCCAACATCCCCAAGGACCTGCTGGAGGTGGCGGACGTAGAGGGCGCCAGCGAGGCGTACAAGTTCTTCGCCATCAAGCTGCGCTATCTCTCCCCGACGGTGCTCTTCGTCACGATCCTGTCTCTGATCAACTCCTTCAAGGTCTTCCGGGAGGTCTATCTGCTCACCGGGGACTACCCCTATGAGTCGCTGTACATGCTGCAGCACTTTATGAACAACACCTTCCGCAGTCTGGATTACCAGAAGCTGTCCGCGGCAGCCGTGGTCATGGCCATCGTGATGGTGGTGCTGATCCTGGCCCTCTTCGCCGTGGAGGACTGGTTCGGAAAGGACGTGGAAGGATGAGGAAGAAGCGCTATTTCAGCCGTGGCGTGATGTTCCTGCTCTGCGCGGTGTTCGCGGTGCTCTTCCTGCTGCCCACGGTCCTGACCATCACCAACTCCTTCATGTCCGAGTCGGAGATCCGCTCCAACTACGGCATGATTTTCTCCACCACCCAGGGGGGCTATGTGTCGGAAAAGGTGAACCTGAAGTTCATCCCCGACAAGGTCACCCTCTCCCAGTATATCACGGGGCTCATCAAGTCTCCGGAGTATCTGCTGAAGTTCTGGAACAGCGTGCTGCTGGTCCTGCCGATCGTGGTCCTCCAGGTCACGATCGCCGCGGTGGCGGCCTACAGCTTCACCCGCTGGCGGGGGAGGATCCGCAACAGCATCTTCTTCTTTTACGTGATCCTGATGCTCATGCCCTATCAGGTCACGCTGGTACCGAATTTCCTGGTCAGCAAGTGGCTGGGCATCCTGAACACCCGCTGGTCGATCATCCTGCCGGGCATGTTCGCCCCCTTTTCCGTCTTCCTGCTGACCAAGTTCATGCGCCGCATCCCCTATTCGCTGATCGAGTCGGCCAAGGTGGACGGCGCGGGGGAGT
>JAFZOC010000243.1 GCA_017550765.1 Oscillospiraceae bacterium | reverse complement strand
ATCGACTCCCCCGGCCGATCAGGGTGGGGTCCGATCCCCCGCATCCGCTCCATGATCAGGCCAGGGCCGCCCAGGTCCTGACCTCGTTTTTTTAGGGGGGGCGTGAGATATAGTTCTTTGTGTTATGTTAACTTGTGATGATCATAAAACGCCCGTCTGCTGCCAAAAAAGCCACAGCAGCAGGCGGGCATTGATGTGTTATGGTAACTTTTACTCGCTCAGGAGCTCCACGATCTTCTGATAGATCCCCTCGGCGTCTTTGCGGAAACGCTTCTCCATCGTCCTGGCCTGCTCCTCGCCGGCGCAGAGCAGATGCAGATGGATCATCTCCCCCTTGCCGTCGGACACGGCCAGCTCGACCATGCAGCCGTCCTCGCCGACCATATGGCGGGCGGTGATGCTGGCCAGGCGCCGCATCCGCTCCGCCACGGGCTCGATGCGCTTCGTGACTTTCGCGCGGATCGAATAGGACAGGCTGCTCTCCGTCTCATCAGCGTTCCGTGCGCCTTTGTCGGTGATCTGATAGCCTTCCTCCGTCTCCGCGATATGCCCGCTCTCCAGCAGTTCGCTGAGGCATTCTGACCAATCGAAGTAGCCGATCCTGCCGTCGTACTGACAGATCTCCAGCAGCGTTTCCGGATCCACGGGCAGCGGCAGACGCCGCAGCACGTAGAGGATCAGCATCTTGATATCCAGCTTCTCGTAGACGAGACCCAACTGATCCATGTCTGTCCCTCCTCTCTGTTCCCCTTTATTATACTTCGATCCATGGTTTTTTCAAGTGGAAGATCCGCACGACGCCCGCCTGCCGGCGCCCGGTCGCCGTCCGCCCGTCTCCCACAGGCGCCCCCGCCGTTTTTGTCAAAGCGAGCCGGCCACGCGCCGGCCCCGGGCGCCCGCTGCGGTCAGTCCCCCATGCCGACACCCGTGCAGCCCGTCCCGCGACCGTCCTCCCCTTTCCGGGCACACTGCCGACGTCTCTCGCATAGACTAGAGCGAGATCTGAACGATCGGAGGGATCAACTATGGCAGACAGACCGATCCCCGGGCCGGCGGGCAAGGAGCCCGTGATCCGGGAGGCCGTATCCATCAACACCCGCAAGATCTTCGACAGCTGCCGCGACAAGGACTGCATCGAAGATCTCCGCGTCTTCCCCACCGTCACCAGCCAGTCCTACATAGAGAACGCCCTGAGCATCCGTCCGCGGAGCGCAGAGCTCCTCTATTGCGCCGTGCGGGTGGAGCCCATCAGCTTCGACCGGGGCTGGTACACCGTGGACTGCAGCTACTTCTACCGTGTGGTGGGCGAGACCTTCCCCGCCGGGAACAGCGTCCAGGGCCTCGCGATCTTCGACAAGCGCGCCATGCTCTTTGGCAGCGAGGGCAGCGTCAAGACTTTCAGCTCCGAGGACAGCGCGCCGCCTGCCGTGACGAAGGATCTGCCCGTCGCGGTGGTGGGCTCGGTGGATCCCATCGCGCTGCACATGAAGCTGACCGACGCCGACTGTCTCTGCCCCACGGAGCTGGAGCAGCGGACCATCCCGGGCTTCATCGCCGACGCTTTCCCGGAGCCGCTGGTCCTCACCGACACTTCCCGGCGCTGGTACGCCACTCTGGGCCAGTTCAGCATCATCCGCCTGGAGCTGGATACCCAGCTGCTGATCCCGGCCTATGAATACAGCGTGCCTGACAAGGAATGCCCCGGCGCTACCGAGGACGATCCCTGCGAGCTCTTCAGCCGGATCCGCTTCCCGGTGGAGGAGTTCTTCCCGCCCAACTCCGTGGAGAATGCGGAGGAATACCGCAGCATGGTGTGAGCAGAGCCCCCTTGGATGCCTCTCGCGTCTAAGGGGGCTCGTTGCGTGCAGGCCGATCGCGTCCTCGTAGAGCGTGCAGCTGCTGTCCTCGGTGTTGGCGTAGATGTGCGCTTTGTCGTGGTCCACCATCACGCTGATGCAGCCCGCCCGGGAGATCGCCCGCTCGAAGGCCCGCGGCTCGATCACCTCGATCACCTTCCCCCGCGGCGTCATCACCGGCCGGCTCTTCTTCTCCGTGGCGTAGCCATAGCCGGAGATGTGGGCCCCGTCGGCCCGGATCTCGATATCCATATCATGTCTCCTTCCCTCGCCGTTGCATGTCGGCACGGACCGGTGCGGCGGTCTGTCTCTCCCGTTTCGGGGCAGCAAAAAAGCACGGTGCATCTTCGCATCGTGCTTTCGTATTTGGTTTTAGAAGCTCAGAACAGTTCTTTCAGAAGATCTACGTCAAAGCCGATCTCCTGCAGATCCACTCCTGCGGCTTCCAGCTCACACTGGAGGATATCCAGCATCTCATAGCATCCGTCATGACGCCCCGCTTCAAGGGTGTCGTCTTTATTTTTCTTACACGCATCGCGAGTACTCCTCGCATGGTCGAGAAGTCTTTTTACGATGTAGCTGAGGTCTTCTACGCTTATCTGGATCACTTCATTTCACCTTCTCTCTCGATGACGGCCGCTTCTCTTGCCTTTATCGACGATTGAAAAGCCTTGATCTCTTCAGCCCAATGCTTGAGATATTTATCTTTTCTTTCCTGAGACAAGCTATCCCAATCTGGGACATGGCCTTTCGGGTCTTCTATATATCGCATGTGCTCGGTCATCCTCTTTTTGAGGGACCGGATACCCTTCTCAAGCTGGGCCTTGTTCTGGGCGCGGATCGCTTTTTCTCCGCCCGCAGCTCCCCCGCCTTCCGGCAGGCTGCCCTGCATCTTTCCGTCCGGGCCCTGGATGTACCGGCCGCCCCTGTCTTCCATACTACCATCTTCTGCGCGCTCCTGCAAGGGCGGATCTGCGTCCTCGCCGCTGCTGTCGCCTTCCGGTGACACCGCGCCGTCCCCGTCGCCCTCTCCGGCCTCTCCTGCCGCGCCGGGTCTCTTCCTCGTGGCCCATCGCCTCGTTCGAACAGACGCAAAAAGCCCCCTCCCAAAGGATCATTCTCCTCCGGGAGGGGGCTTTTCTCCGGAGCACCGCCGGAAAACTCACTTCTTCTGGACGATATGCTCCCTGTCCTTATAGATGCTGTCCGCGGGCACCACGCCCCGGACCGACGAGGTGGGGTAGATGTTGGAGCGGCGGCCGATCACCGTACCGGGGTTCAGCACGCTGTTGCAGCCGACCTCCACCATATCCCCCAGGATGGCGCCGAACTTCTTCCGCCCCGTCTCATGGGGCTCGCCCGGCTCCTTGACCACCACCAGGGTCTTGTCGCTCTTCACATTGGAGGTGATGGAGCCCGCGCCCATATGGGCCCGATAGCCCAGGACCGAGTCGCCCACATAGTTGTAATGGGGCACCTGGACCTTGTCGAAGAGGATCGCGTTCTTCAGCTCCACGGAATTGCCCACCACGGCGCCCTTCCCCACGATCGCGCTGCCGCGGATGAAGGCACAGTGGCGCACCTCGGCCCCATGGTCGATGATGCAGGGCGCGCCGATGTAGGCGCTGGGGAAGACCGTGGCGTCCTTGGCGATCCAGACGCCCTCGGCCGGATGGTCGAACTCCGCCGGGTCCAGGGTCTCGCCCAGCTCCAGGATGAAGGCCTTGATGCCGTCCAGCACTTCCCAGGGCCAGGTCTTGCCCGCGAACAGGGGCGCGGCGATGCTGTGCTCCAGGTCCAGCAGTTCCTCGATCTCGATCATCGTTCTCCTCCGCTCTCCCGCGCCGGGCGGGTCATCTCACCCGGATGAGCATCCCCGCGGCGTCCATGGCCGCGATGATCTCATCGCACTTCTCCTCGCACAGCTCCTGGCTGGCGGCCTCCACCATCACCCGCAGCAGGGGCTCGGTGCCGCTCTTGCGCAGGACCACGCGGCCCTCCTCGCCCAGGGACCGCTCCACGGCCTCCCTGGCCGCCTGGACCTCGGGACAGGCCAGGGTCTCGTCCTTGTCGGTGACGACCACGTTCTTCAGGCGCTGGGGGTACATGGTCATGCCGGAGGCCAGCTCCGCCAGCGTGCGCTTGGAGCCGATCACCGCCTCCATGACCTTGATCGCGGTGAGGATGCCGTCGCCGGAGGTGGCATAGCGGCCGAAGATGATGTGGCCGGACTGCTCGCCGCCGATCAGGTGGCCGTTGCGGCGCATGTTCTCCGCCACATACTTGTCGCCCACCGGGGTCTTCTCATAGCCGATGCCCAGCGCGTCCAGAGCTTTGTAAAGGCCCATGTTGGACATGATGGTGGTGACGACCTTGCTGCCGCCCAGGCGTCCCTTGTCCTGCATATACTTGGCGCAGACGTACAGGATGTGGTCGCCGGTGATCACATTGCCCTTCCCGTCCACGGCCAGACAGCGGTCCGCGTCGCCGTCGAAGGCGAAGCCCAGATCCAGCTCCTGCTCCCGGACCAGACGCTGCAAGTTCTCGATGTGGGTGGAGCCGCAGTCCACGTTGATGTTCAGGCCGTCCGGCCGGTCGGCGATCACATAGGTGTCCGCGCCCAGGGCGTCGAACACGCTCTTGGCCATCATCCAGGTGCTGCCGTTGGCGCAGTCCAGGCCCACCCGGAACCCCTTGAACGAGCGCGTGGCCAGACTGATCAGATAGCCGATGTAGCGATTGCGCCCTGCGGCGTAGTCCACCGTACGCCCGATCTCCGCGCCGACGGCGTAGGGCAGCTCCTCGTCCGAGTCCAGATAGGCCTCGATCCCGTCGAGCACTTCCTCCTCCATCTTCTCCCCGTGGGAGTTGATGAGTTTGATGCCGTTGTCATAGTAGGGGTTGTGGCTGGCGGAGATCATGATGCCGCAGTCGAAGTCGTCCGAGCGGGTGACGTAGGAGACGCTGGGGGTGCTGGTGACGTGCAGGAGATAGGCGTCCGCGCCGGAGGCCGTCAGGCCCGCGCAGAGCGCGTTCTCGAACATATAGCTGGAGCGGCGCGTGTCCTTGCCGATCACGACCATGGCCTTGTGGTCCCGACCGAACCACCAGCCCAGATAGCGGCCGATGCGGAAAGCGTGCTCCACGGTCAGCGTCTTGTTGGCCTCCCCGCGGAAGCCGTCGGTCCCGAAATATTTGCCCATGATGGTCCTCCCTGTAAGTCTTGTATCCGCAGTCTCAGCCTGCGGTCCCGTCCGCGTGCCCGCGGCCAGGTCGGCGCGATACGCGCCGAGAGCCCCCTGTCCCCGCGGCGCGGACGAGCCTGCGCACGGCAAAGGGGGCGCTGTGTCTTCGTCTTCTCAGATCTTCTTCGCAGCCGCCTCGTCCAGATATACCGTCACGTTCAGCGGGATCTGCAAAAAAGCGGCAGGCACCGCGCTGTCGGTGCGGGCGTATAGCATGCGGAAGGCGGGCTCCGTCTTCTCCTCGCCAAAGGCCAGGAGAAGGATCTGCCGCGCGCTCACCAGGGTCTTGATCCCCATGGTCCAGCCATGCTCCGGGACGCGCTCCGGCGCGCCGAAATGCTCCGTCAGCTGGCGGCGGGTGGCGTCGGTGAGCTTCTGGCGGTGGGTGTAGGACTCGAAGGGCGTGGCGGGCTCATTGAAGCCGATGTGGGCGTTATCGCCCAGGCCCAGCACCGCCATATCCAGCCCGCCGGCCTCCCGGATGGCGTCGTCATAGCCCTCCGCGGTCTCGGCGGAGAGGAAACGGCATTTGTCCGGGTCCAGGTCAGTCCGCCCGATCAGTTCCTCTTCGATCTGGCGGCGGCAGCTGAGCGCCTCGTCTCCGCCCTCGAACTCCGCGACAGTGAAGACGCGGGCCCTTGCGAGGCTCATCGCCCCTCCCCGCACCAGGCGCACCAGCTCCGCGTACAGCGGCGTCATGGTGCGGCCCGCAGTCAGGGCCAGCACGGCGTCGGGCCGCTCCGCCAGGAGCCGGCGGATATCCTCCGCCGCCCTGCGGCAGCAGAGCTGTTTCAGATCTACGATCGTTCTCATCGGATGGCTCTCCTTCCCCGCGTCGCATAAGCGGCGGTGGTCCGGGCAAACTAACGCAAACACAGGAGGCGTATGCTATGGCCATCGTGCTCGCGCGGACCCTGATCATCTATTTTGCGCTCCTGCTCACCATGCGTCTGCTGGGCAAGCGCCAGCTGGGCGAGATGGAGCTCTCGGAATTCGTATTGGCGGCGCTGATCGCAGATCTGGCGTCCCATCCCCTGCAGGACATGGGGATCCCTCTGATCAACGGGCTGGTACCGATCCTGGTGCTCTTCTGCTGCGAGATCGTGATCTCCGGTCTCTGTCTCAAGAACATCCGGCTGCGGGAGCTGATCTTCGGGCGGCCGAGCCTTCTCATCTCCCAGGGGAAGATCCTCCAGGAGGAGATGTTCCGGGACCGCTTCACCCTGGACGAGCTGATGCAGGAGCTGCGCTCCCAGGGCATCACCGATCTGAGCACCGTGGAGACCGGGGTCCTGGAGACCAACGGGCGGCTCAACGCGATCCTCTTCCCCGACCAGAGCCCCGTGACCCCGGCCCAGATGGGGCTGGACGCCGGTCCCGGAGGCTATCCGCTCATCCTCATCAGCGACGGGCGGGTGCTGGGAGGCAATCTCCGGCACCTGGGGCGGGACAGGGCCTGGCTGCTGGAGCAGCTCCGGGACCACGGCGCCTCCGCGCCGGAGGAGGTCTTCCTGCTGACGGCGACCCCTTCCGGGCAGGTATACTTCGCGAAAAAGGAGAAGTCGACATGAAGCGCGAGATCGTCGCGGTCGGGCTCCTGCTGGCCCTGGTCCTGGGCACTGTCCTGGATCTGCGGGCCGCTGACCGGCTCACCGGCGCAGTGGAAGACCACCTGCTACGGGTGGAGCAGGCGGCGGGACGCGGTGAGCGTGAAGAGGCGCTGCGGGAGCTGCGGGCCGCCCGTTCCCACTGGGACAGTCACGGGACCTATGAGCAGATCTTCTTCCGGCACCCGGATCTGGACGCGATCCAAGACGCGTT
>JAFZOC010000242.1 GCA_017550765.1 Oscillospiraceae bacterium | reverse complement strand
GCAGACGCCGCAATAGCGGGCCGCGTCCGGCTGACGCGTGCCGCAGCCCGGGCAGGTCCAGCCGGTGGCGGATCGCTCGGCAGGGCGCGCCGCGCTCCCGGTCGCCTGTCTTTTTGGCTCGGTGGCTGCGCCGGCGGGCGCAGGCTGCGGACGCATCCTCGGCTGCGCAGCTGCGGTCTGCCGGGGCAGCTCCGCCGGACTCTGTGTCGACCGCGGCGGGACAGCGGTCCCCACCGGCTCCTCTCCCGGTGCGCCGGCCGCCGCCGGGGCAGCCTCCGCCGGGGCGGCCGTGACCCGTTTGGCCGTAGCCAGCGCCAGGATGAACGCCGCCAGCGCCAGGACGGCGCCATAGGCCGGATAGGGCTCCGGCCGGAACACATCCGTCCCCAGCGTGCTGGTCGGATAAGGGAAGTACAGCTCCGCTGTGTCCAACAGCTCCAGTCCGAAGCTGGCCGCCAAGCTGTTCAGCGCCGTGCACACAGCGCGTAGGCCCGCCGCCAGGAGGCCGCTCAGCAGTGCGTAGGGCAGCAGGCCGAAGCGGTGGTCCGTCAGCGCGCAGAGCAGCGCGATCGCGCCCAGCAGGCCCGCCGCGCCCAGCAGGATCTTGAGCCCCAACTGCGCGCCGCTGACGATCGTATCGACCTGATCCAGGGTATCGCGGAGCTCCCGCGTCTCGTCGCTGCCTGTGAAGAGCAGCAGCCTGCAGATCGTTCTGCCCTGCTCCGTCAGGGCCTCCGCGCGTTCCAGATCCCGGAGCATCCCCAAGGGGGCATACTTCCCCGCCAGCAGGCTCTCCAGCAGATCCATGGCCATGGGAGCATCCAGCCGTTTCCCCGTCTGCTCGTACATCTCGTCTGACAGCTCCCGCAGCGCCGGAGCCACGTCGTTGCTGAGCTCGTAGCGCACGTCGATCCCCGCGTCGCCCAGGAACGCCTCGATGCTCTTGTCCTTTCCCGTGGGCGTGTCGATCTTGACGCTCAGCCATGGCTGGATGCACATGGCCATGCTCCCGATCAGCAACAGGCAGATCAGCAGTTTCCAAAGGGGATGGATCTTCCTTCTCTTCCTTTTCTTCTTTTTGCCCTTCATCTCTCGTCTCCCGTCGGGCTCAGATCTGGCTGAGCAGCCGATGATAGCCGTCCCGGTAGTGCTCCCAGAGCAGCTGTTTCTCCTCCGGGCTGCAGGCGTCCAGCCCTTCGATATAGTCCCGGTGCATCTGGCGCGCCCGTCCGGCCAGACGCCGCTTCATCGCGTCGAAGCCGCCGAAGCCCAGGCCCAGGCCGCTGAGGGCGCAGTCTCCGCCCTGTTCGCCCAGGCACTTGGACAGCGTCGCCTCCATCTCTTTCACATTGGACGCCGCCATCAGGCAGCGCAGGATGCGGTCTTCCAGCTCCATGGGCGTGGTGAGCCCGGCCATGCAGCCGTCGGTGGCCGTGAAGAGCAGGCCGGGACGGCTCACGCTCAGTCTGGCTGTGTGGAGCTCGAACTCCCGCTCCAGGGAGACCAGGCTCTGGGGCGGCGCGGCGCGGCACAGCGCGTCCATGGCGTCCAGCCCGCCCCGGTCGTCCTGGGTGAGCTGGCAGAGGCCCTCCTCATCCAGCAGATAGGCCCGGGCGCTGCCGACCCACTGCAGCTGGACGTCGGTGCCCACCCGGCCGGGCTGGCAGAGCGCCACCGCCGCCGAGCAGGACAGTCCCGTCCCCGGGGCGTCTGGGCCGACGCCCCGGTCCCGGCAGGTCTTCAGATACTGCAGCAGCATGGCCTTGGCAGAGGGGAGCTCGGCGCTGGCGCGCCCGTCGCTCTGCTCGAAGCGGTCCATATAGGCAGCTGCCGCCGCCCGGGCCGCGAGCCATGGCCCCGTGCGGCCCTTGAGGCCGGGGAAGCTCCGCTCCTCGCCATAGCCGCCGAAGCATCCGATCAGGGCCGCCGAGCAGTTCAGAGCGTAGAGAAAACTGTCCAGCCCCCGGTCCGGCTCCCGCTCCCGGCAGAAGGAGAAGAGGAAATCCACCGTCTGGATCATATCCGGGGCGGCGCCGCGCTGTTCAGCCATCGTTCCCCTCCGCGCCTTCCTGGGCGCCCTCCTGCTGGCCTTCGCCCTGGACAGGCGCGCCGGGGACCGGCTCCTCCTCCAGCTGGGCGATCTTGCTCATATGCAGCAGGCCGCTGCCGTCCTTGACCATGAAAGCGTAGCTGCCGAAGTGGCTCTCCTGCACCGGCCCGAGGATATACAGACGCGAGCTGGTGGGGCTGATGGTGACTTCCTCGAAGCCGCCGATATCGGAGACGCGGACATAGTCCGGGTCCGCCTCGTCCCCCTCCAGCTTGACCCAGTAGCACTCATAGGGCCCGTAGCTGCCCTGGAAACTGGCCGCGAAGATCCACAGGCCGTCCGCCACATAGCCGTCGCTGCTGGCCTTGCCCACATAGGCCTTGTCGCTCTGGGGCCCTGTGATCACCACGGAGGCATCGGAAAAACGCGGGGACTTCTGCTCCTGGTCCAGGGCTCCGATCCGCTCCTCCAGGGCGGCGATCTGCTCGCTCTGGGCGGTCAGAAGCGCGGCGGTCTCCTGCTGGGCGCGGCTGCTCGTCAGAAAGGAGAAGATCCCCAGGCCCAGGCCCACCGCCGCCAGCAGCGCCGCCGTCACCGGCAGGAAGGCCGAGCCCTTCTTGCTCCCGCCCGTGTTTTCGCCCTTGGAGCGCTCCTGCAGCGCTTCGATCTTTTCCCGCAGTTCAGCCAGCTCCGCCGCCGCAGGCGCTTCGGCCTGCTGGATCGCCGTGCCTTCGCTCAGATCCCAGAAGCCGGTCCCGCCGGCCAGGGGCCCCACCGGCCTGCCGCAGCCGCGGCAGCGCATGGTGTTGGGGTCGACCCCTTTCCCGCAATACTTGCAAAACATCGTTCCGCTCCCTTTCATTCTGTCCTCAGTCCGCTCCTGCGCCGGTCCGGCCGGGATCCGCGTGTCCTCTCCGCGGTCCCGCCGGGGCGCTCCGGCCTTGTCCATTGCCGGATCGCGCCGGGACGCCGGTCGATCGTTACTTGGATATTGTAAACCATCAAGGTACGGGATCGCAAGGGCCGCAGGAAAATTTCCCTCGGCTTTTCAAGGTGTCGTTGGACCGTCGACACGCTGAAAGGCAAAAATGGGGACTTCCGAAAAAGTCCCGTTTTTGCAACGATCGAACGTGAGGGGCGACTGCCATCGCCCTTCACATCCCCCGCGCGGATCTTTATGGTCCCGCACATGGGGCATGTCTACAGTCTCAGGCCGAGGGAGATCCTCCCTCGGCCTTTGTGTTCTCCTATAGTTTTTCGCGCCCCGTCCGGGAGCGCTGTCCGCAGCCCGTGGACGACCGGTCCCTGTCCTCCCGGCGGTCCTCCGTCAGATCTGCCCATCCTCTGAGGCGTAGAGCGCGGCGATGTCCCGCGCCTGATCCCGGGCGGCCTGGCGCACCGCGGGGGGCGACAGGATCTCCGCCTCCGTGCCGAAGCCGAAGAGCCAGGCGAAGAACTGGGGGCTCACCGCCACCTTCGCCGTGAAGGTGAAGGCGTCCGGCCCGTCGGGGGCCAGGATCGTGTCCTTGCCGAAGCGGTCCACCACCGCCCCCGCCAGATGGGCGGCGAAGCGCATCCGCACGGGCACCGGCTCCCCGGCGAACATGCCGAAGACCTGCTGGGAGTAGACGGACATGTCCTTGGCCCTGAAGGCCTCTTTGCCCTGCCGGGGCTCCTCCAGCGTCTGGATGGAGGCCATCTTGTCCACGCGGAAGTGCTTGAAGCGCTCCTCCTCGGCGTCCCAGGCCAGCAGGTAGTAGTTCTCATCGTCCCAGATCAGCGCGTAGGGGCTCAGCTGGTAGTAGGCGCCGCCCCGGCGATAGCGCTTCTGCTTCGTCACGGAGATCTCGTAATAGCGGAAGCGGATCGCCCGGTCCCGGCCGATGGCGTCGGAGATCGCGTCCACATTGTAATAGACGCTCTCGTTCATGCTCTTGACCCGGCCGCGGACATAGACCTGCCGCTGGAGCTTGCGGGCGTCGTAGATGCTGACCAGGCTCTCCAGCTTCCCGATCAGCGCCATGGTCTTGCCCTCGGTGATGAACTTGGAGGACTGGATGCTGTCCACCAGCAGTTTCAGCTCCGCCAGCTCGAAGTCCCGCTGGCCGATGGCGTAGCCCGGGGCCCGGCCCCGCTTCACCAGCAGGTCCACGCCCATCTCCTCCAGCACCCGCAGATCGTCATAGACGCTCTTGCGCTCGGCGGGGATGCCGTTGCGCGCCAGCTCCTCCAGGAGCTGCTGCATGGTCACGGGATGCTCCTCGTCGCTGTAGCGCTGCAGATAGCGCAGCAGCACCAGGATCTTTTTCTTCTGATCGGCAGATCTGGGCAAGGTCTCTCCTCCTGTCTCGTGTCGGGCCCGCAGCGCGGTGTAGCGCCGGGGCGCGCTGCGCCGCGCTCCGGCGCCGCCCGCTC
>JAFZOC010000241.1 GCA_017550765.1 Oscillospiraceae bacterium | reverse complement strand
TGGATACAAGAAAAGTGGGACGCACGAGGCGTCCCACTTTCCTGTCAGGCGTTTCAGGCCTGCTCTTTCATCTTAGCAAAGCACTCGCTGCAGTAAACAGGACGGTCGGACTTGGGCTCAAAGGGGACTTTGGCCTCGCCGCCGCAGGCAGCGCAGGTGGCGGTGAAGAACTCACGAGGGCCGGTGCTGCGGGTGGCGTTCTTGCGAGCGTCACGGCAGGGCTTGCAGCGCTGGGGCTCGTTCTGGAAGCCGCGCTCAGCGTAGAAAGCCTGCTCACCAGCGGTGAACACGAACTCCTTGCCACACTCTTTGCAAACTAAGGTCTTGTCTTCGTACATGTCTGATCCTCTCTTTTGATAAGTTGCCGTATCGGCTGTATTTGCGATCAGCTGTCGCTGATATCGCCGGGGTAATGGGTCGCCAGCTTGCGCCGGATGCGCTGCACGGCGTTGTCAACGGACTTGACGTCCTTCTGGAGCGCTCGGGCAATGTCGCGATAGGACAGTCCTTCCAGGAACAGATCCAGGACCTCTCTCTCCATTTTTGACAAATACCGGGCAATGGATCGCGTCAGTTCTTCCTTGTTCTCTCTGGCCAAGACCTGATCTTCCGGGCTGCGGCTGAATAGCTCTTCTGCTGCCGATACCTGGGAACTGGGATCATCGGAGAGTTGCTCAAGGGGCATACTGTCGTTCAAAGGTGCGTGTTTCAGACGGGATGCGGAGCGGATCGCCGAATAGAGGCGATTGCGGATGCACTGCTCTGCGTAAGTATGGAAACTCGTGCCCAGACTGGGGTCGAATTCACGGATAGCGCCGAGGAGACCGATCATGCCCTCCTGCACCAGATCCTCGCTCTCGCCGCCGGCGAGAAAAAGAGGACGGGAACACATGCGCACCAACTGCAGATACCGGGTGGCCAGCGCATCTTCCGCGTTGCGGTCCCCTGCTTTTGCCATCGCCTGCAATTGGATGTCGCTCAGGGCTTTGGGAGTTGTCATATCGTACCGCCTATCTCTCCAAAAACACAAGATATATTATAACTGAACTTTACCTAAAGTCAATACTTTTTTCCGGTAATGGACGTTTTTTTGGACCATTTGTGGGGCGCATCGGATATCCGACCGTTCCCGGTGTTCACATATCCAGCTGCTGCTGGCCAAGATAGGCGATGCCCAGGTGCTCATAGGCCCGGCGCGTAACGCAGCGGCCGCGTGGCGTCCTCGTCAGGAAGCCCTGCTGGAGCAGATAGGGCTCGTACATGTCTTCCAGCGTAACGGCTTCTTCGTTGATCGTCGCGGCCAGAGTATCCAGGCCTACAGGCCCCCCGCCATAGAACTCGATGATGGCGCGGAGCATCCGCCGGTCCAGCGCGTCCAGGCCCAACTTGTCCACTTCCAGCCGGCTGAGCGCCATATCTGCAACTTCCCTTGTGATGACGCCGTCGGAGCGCATCTGTGCGAAATCCCGTACCCTGCGGAGCATACGGTTGGCGATGCGAGGGGTCCCGCGGGAGCGGGAAGCGATCTCGTAAGCACCGTCCGGCTCGATCTGAACACTCAGGATCCCCGCGGAGCGCTGCACGATCTGCTGCAGTTCCTGCGGCGTATAGAGCTCCAGCCGAAGGGCTACGCCGAAACGGTCGCGCAGGGGTGCGGTGAGCTGGCCGGAGCGGGTCGTAGCGCCGATGAGCGTAAAGCGCGGCAGATCCAGGTGGATAGAGTTGGCCGAAGGGCCCTTCCCAAGGATGATGTCGATCGCGTAATCCTCCATAGCGGGATAGAGGATCTCCTCGTAGGCGCGGTTCAGTCTGTGGATCTCATCGACGAAGAGGATGTCCCCTTCGTTGAGGTTGGTGAGCATGGCGACCAGATCGCCCGGCTTTTCGATCGCGGGACCGGATGTGATCCGCATGTTTACGCCCATCTCATTGGCGATGACTGCCGCGAGCGTGGTCTTGCCGAGGCCCGGGGGGCCGTGCAGGAGCACATGGTCCAGCGGCTCGTGCCGCATCTTGGCAGCGCCGATGAAGATCTCCAGGTTGCCCTTGGCTTTCTCCTGACCGATGTACTCCGCAAGGGTCCGCGGCCGCAGAGAGCCTTCGGCGTTGTCTTCGGGCAAGCTCGCCGTGGTGGTCAGCACCTCACCGGTATCTTCGGAAAAGTTGATGCTCATAAGGATCCCTCCAGGGTGAAGAAAAATGAGGACCGCGATCGATCTTGACCGTGGGCGCGGCTCAAAAGGTACGTAAAACGGAGCGCTGGAGCCGCGAAGGATGGGCGCGAGCCCCGCTTTGTGCGATAAAGCGACCGGCAGGACAGGAGCCGCGGTCGACCGCTTGCGCCGTCGGCCTTATTTGACCATCTGCTTCAATACGGCTTTGATGATCGCCTGCGCATCCATGCCGGTCAGATCCATGCCTTTCAGGATCGGCGTGAGCTCTGCGGAGCTGTAGCCGAGGACCGCAAGACCGGCCATGGCATCGGAGACCTGCTTGTCCTGCGCGGCAGGGACGGCGGCGGGGGAAACGCTCGCGCTGGGCAGGGACCAGCTGCTGTCGCCCAGTTCCTTCTGGATCTTGTCTTTGAGTTCCAGGATCACCCGTTGGGCGATCTTCTTGCCGATGCCGGGAGCCACGGTGAGCGCTTTCACATCGTCGTTGAGGATAGCCAGGGCGAGGCTCTCCGGGCTGTTATAGCTCAGGATCGACAAAGCTGCCTTCGGACCGATGCCGGACACGGCGATCAGCATCTCGAAACAGCGCTTTTCGCTCTTTTCAACGAAGCCGTAGAGGTCGAAGTTGGTCTCCCCGATCGATTCGGAGACGTAGAGCTTTTGCTTCTCGCCGATCTTGAGCCGGCTGAGAGAATTGACCGTCACATTCAACGCGAAGCCGATCCCGCCGGCATCCAGGACGGCAAGATTGGGCCCGAGCTCCGTCACGGTCCCTTCTATATGGTAGAACATCCGCTCTCCCCTCCCCTGTTCAGCAAACTGGTGGAACTGCGCGCATGGCAGAGCGCCAGCGCGACAGCGTCCGCCGCGTCGTCGGGCTTGGGCGGCGCAGGCAGACCGCAGATCCGCTTGACCATCTCCATCACCTGGGCTTTCTCAGCGCGCCCATATCCGACCACAGCCTGTTTGACTTGCAGCGGCGTATATTCGTAGATCGGCACCTTGGCCATCTGACAGGCCAACAGGATCACCCCGCGGCCGTGGGCCACAGCGATGCCGGTGGTGATATTGGTGTTGAAGAACAGCTCTTCCACGCTCACCGCATCCGGCCTGAAGATCGACAGCAGATCGCCCGTGTCGCGGAAGATCTGTTCCAGTCGACTGGACAGACTGGTGTGGGCCGGCGTCGTGATGACACCGCAGCGCAGGAGCTTTTGCCTGTTCCCCCGGGTCTCGATCGCACCGAACCCGATGGTGGCGATACCAGGGTCTATGCCCAAGATCCTCATGCGATCGATCCCCTTTCCAATGATACCATAGCCGCTCTCCCGACGCAAGCGATATGGCTCGAGGCCTCTGATGGAGCGCGTTCAGACCTTTTCAGCCGGAACGGGCCCGTCCGGGCGGGACAGTTTTTTCGTAAAGAGCAGTACACACACGCAGAGCGCCAGTTCCACAACGAGCGACGGATACGCGCCTTCCACGCCGAAAGCGGCGTCGTAGAAGATCGTGCTGCGGGCGGCTTCCAGATGCAGCACGCTCCGTTCTGCCACGATACCGGAATTGGGAAGACCAAAGAGGAAGTTCTGCGTAAAGTTCCAGGCGGTATGGATGGCGATGCACATCCAGAGACTGTCGAGATGATATGCCACGAGGCTGAGCCCTAGACCGATCAGAACGATGCTCAGGAAAGAGACCAGCGTAAAGCCGGGATTGAGCAGATGGAGCGCACCGAAAAAGACAGAGTTGATGCCGATGGCGAGCCAGGCGGGATAACGCTCCCGCAGAGCGCCGAGCATATACCCACGGGTCACGATCTCCTCTGCGCCGGACTGTATCAGTACCGAGAGAAAGGCGCAGATGAGATAGAACACCGGGAACTCACCAAGACGGAAATGCAGGTCCCCGTGGAGCCAGGCTGCCAGGATACACAGCCCGTTCATCCCAAAGCCGATCAGCAGGCCGAGCGCGAACATGCGTCCTGTGTTGCCGCTCTGTCCGCCTTTCTTGGGCCAGAGCATGCTCCGGAAGACCGCCTTGTCGCACAGCCAGCAGTAGAGCAGAGCGATCGCGTCGATACCGATGAAGTAAAGGTAGAAGAACAGGAATTCCACGCCCGCGCTCAGCGGCGGCAGGAACGAGCGCAGAAAGCCCAGCCCGATCTCACCGATCACCTGGCCCAAAATGATCATCAGAAATGCGATCCCGATGACGGCCAGGAAAAAGTGGCGTTTCATCTTCCGCTTCCGGGGAGGCTGAGCCGGAGACTGCGGCTGCTGCGCGGACGTTACTGCTGCGGCCCCTTCCGATGGGACCGCCCCGTCAGGAGTGGCGCGTGTGATCGTCCCCTTATGGAACTGCTGAAGATCGATGTTATCGTTCATAGACTCTTTGGATCTATCCATGTTCTTTCACTTCCTCCAAGTTCGTCCCTGCTCGCAGGAACATACCGCTGCTCTGCAAATGCCTATAGTCTACTTTTGAAAGGAAAGCCCGGTCGCCCAGTGGTGTATCCGAGCCCAGCAGGACATAGTAGAGTTCCCCGTACAGATAGATGGAGATACCGTCACGATCCTCATAGCCTGCCACGCCAGGCGCCCAGGTGAAATCGCCGCCGTAGAAGGAACAGGTATGGTCGCTGCGGAACGTAGCGACGGTGTCCAGCGGGATCTGGGTGAAGGTGTACATGTCCCAGTCGCCAAGGAAACAGCAGCCCGTATCATGGCGGATCTGATCCCGGGCGGCGAGATCGTCGGCGTTCAGGCGGATCGCGCTCCAGATGCCGGGGCCTTCCAGCAAGAGCGCGTCCGTCTCATCCGGCTGTGCGATGAAGAGCGCGTCAGTGCCCTGCAGACGGAGCTCAACGGCCGTGGGCTCGCTCCAGTCCAGGGAGATGATCTGATTCTGCCCAGCCAGATACAGTTCGGCGGTCCCGTCATCTTTGATATAGAGATAATCACGCTCCGGGCTCGTCCATACGCCCAGGAAACGCTCCTGCGCAGGGATAGCAGGCTCGGACGGGATGACCGGCTCGTCCGTCTCGGGGGAGACCGGGGCTGCCGTCTCTTCCCCGGGCTGCACGGCCCAGGG
>JAFZOC010000240.1 GCA_017550765.1 Oscillospiraceae bacterium | reverse complement strand
GTCCGCCCTCGAAAGCGCAGTCCGTCAGCAGGCTGTAGACCCGCAGGAAAGCGCTGTTGCGCCGGTCCCGGATGGGATCGGCGTGGAACTCCGCGTTCCGGGAGAGCATGCCCTGGTAGAAGATCTCCGCATAGGAGGCCGCCACGAAGAAAGGCCGTCCGCTGCGCGCGGCATATGCCTCGGCGCTGTAGCACAGGCCCTCCAGACGCTCCAGATCCTCGCAGGCGATCTCACCTGCGCGCTCCCGGGACAGGCCCAGCAGCGTCACCTCCGCGCCGATGGGGAAGTAGCTCCGGCCCACCTGGTCGAAGGCGGCAGCCAGGCTCTCCGGGCAGGCGGGAGCCTCTTCGCCCAGGCCCGCGCGGACGTCCCGCAGGAGGCCCTGGCGCTCCAGCGCGCAGGCCCGGTCGTGGGAGCAGAGCAGCAGATCCGGCCTGGCCGTGTGGAATGCCTCGGCCAGGCTCTCTTCATCGGGGAAACTGCGCAGATCCACAGGCAGCAGCCCCCGGGTATCCCGATCGTATCGCCCGACGAGCTCCCGCAGCTGCGGGCACAGGGGATCGCTCTCCAGGCACCAGAGCGTCAGGCGCTCCTGGTCCGTACGGGCTCCCCCGCTGCCGCAGGCGCAGAGCAGCAGGCAAATGGCAGCCAGCAAGAGGGCTGTCCAGCGGCGTCGCATCATGGTCCTTCTCCGTTCCGGCCCGCTCCCCCGCGTCCGGGGTCGGCGGGCAGGCCTTATCTTTGGTATTATACCAGCTCTCCGCCGGATCGACAAGCGTTTTCGGGCGCAGGGCCGCCACAGACGGTGGACAGTCCCATCCGGCGGCGGGCAGCCACCGGCGGCCCCTGGCGGCGTCCGGGCGACGTCTGGCCCCGGACGGCCCCGGCGCCATGCGAGAGGGGCGGCGTCCGGTGCGGTGGGTCCCGATATAAGGCCCGGGGCAGGCATGCGGCGCGGGGGCTCGACAAAAGGCGCCGGCGCGGGTATAATGGGAGCGCCGCGGCGGCAGGACGCCGGCGCGGCGCAAGATCCGCCGGCGGCGCGGCGGCAGGAGGAGAGCGCGATGGGATACAAGGCGGTCCTGTACGATATGGACGGCACGGTGCTGGATACCCTGGAGGACCTTTGGGCGGCGATCAACGTGAGCCTGCGGCGCTCCGGTCTGCCCGAGGCCGACAGGGACGCGGTCCGCATGGGCCTGGGCAACGGGGCGGCCCACCTGGTCTCGGTGGTGGCGCCGGAGGAGCGGCGGGAGGAAGTCCTGGCCTTCTACAAGCCCTGGTACGACGCCCACTGCAACATCGCCACCCGGCCCTATCCCGGGATCCTGCCCCTGATGGAGCGGCTCAAGGAGCGGGGCGTGAAGCAGGCCATCATCTCCAACAAGCCCGACCCCGCGGTGCAGGCGCTGGCCCGGGCCTATTTCCCCGGCCTGCTGGAGACCGCCGTGGGCGAGAGCGCCACGGTCCGCCGCAAGCCCGACCCGGACGCGGTGCTGGCGGCGGTGGCGCGGATGGGGATGCGCGTGGAGGACTGCGTCTACGTGGGCGACACGGAGGTGGACCTGGCCACGGCGCGGAACGCCGGCATGGACTGCGTCGCGGTCAGCTGGGGCTTTCGGAGCCGCGCGCAGCTCCTGGCCGCCGGCGCCACGGAGATCGTCGATACGGCGGAAGAACTGGAAGCGCGGATCGTGGACTGATCCGCGCTCCCCGTTCGGGATCTATCCATAAAGTAAAGGGAGGCGGACGTCTGGTCCGCCTCCCTTTGTCTCTCAAAATGCAGATCTCAAAACTCGCTCACAGAGGCTGTTTCTTCATCTGCGCCCACTTGCGGGGGTACTTGGCGGGGGTGGGGGCGACCTTCGGGATCCGCAGCGCGCTGTGCCGCAGATCCGTGCCCGGGACGGCGTAGGGCGTCACCTGCGCCGCGCCGCCGCCCAGGAGCCGGATGCCGCGCTCCGCCTCCCGCAGCTCCGCCGCGGCGTCCGGGCCTTTCATGGCCACGAACTGCCCGCCCACTTTCACGAAGGGCAGGCAGAGCTCCGACAGCAGGCTCAGCCGCGCCACGGCCCGGGAACAGGCCACGTCGAAGCTCTCCCGCAGCGCCGCCGGGGCCTCCTCGGCCCGGGCGTGGAGGCACTGCACATCGTCGAAGCCCAGCTCCCGGCACACCGTCTCCAGGAACTTCACCCGCTTGCCCAGGCTGTCCAGCAGGGTCAGGCGCAGATCCGGGCAGAGGATCTTCAGGACCAGTCCGGGGAAGCCCGCCCCGCTGCCCACGTCGATCGCCGTCTTGCCGGAGAGCTCCGTCAGCGTCACGAGGGCCGCGCAGTCCAGGAAATGGAGCCGGGCGCTGTCCTCCTCGCCGCGGATGGCCGTCAGGTCCATGACCGCGTTCCACTGGTCGAGCAGCTCATAGTAGCGCCGAAAGCGGCCGATGGCCTGTGCGTCCGGTACGATCATAAGCTCCCGGAGGCCCTCCGTCAGGATCGTCTCAAGCATAGAACTCATGGTCTCCTATCCGGACCACAAAGGTCCTGTTGGCCTCGAACCAGGCGGCGTTGCCCGTGTCGGGGTTGACGAAGAACTCGCTCTGGCCCACGGTGTTGTAGCCCTCCAGGCACAGATACACCGCGATCAGCGACAGTTGGAAGGAGCCCCGGTTGATCGAGCCGTCGTCCACCGGGTCGAACTGGGCCCGCTCGCCCTTTTGGAAGATCACGTCCAGCACCTTGTCGGGGTAGTAGGGGTCCGCCACCCGGTTGAAGATCACGTTCCCCACGCCGATCTGGCCCGCCAGCGGCTGGGTCCCGGCCTCGGCGGAGATGATGTGGGTCAGCCAGAAGATCTCCTCGTCGGAGCAGAGGCTGTGGTAGAGCGCGTCGCTGCCGTCCATCAGCCGGGCGCCGCGGGTGGACACGTCCACCCGGCTCAGGTCCTTCGTGGCGGAGATGTTCGCCCCGAAGATCCTGGACAGGACCTCCGCGGACAGATACGCCCGCCCGTCCACGACCATCCAGCCCTCGGGGGCGAAGAGATAGCGCTCTCCGGCGCAAAAGTAGTCCTTCCCCCGCTCCCCCGTGACGGCGAGGCTCCCCGCCTGCAGCGTGAAGCCCTTGACGTCGGCGACGTTGCTCTCCTCCAGCTCCAGCTCCGCGCAGAGGGGCGCCGGGTCCAGAAAGACCGTGCCGTCGCGGACGTAGCCCCGGTCCGCCAGCATCCCGTCGTAGTAGACGCGCAAAGCGGTCTCCGGCATATGGGAAGGCGCGGGCTCCAGGGTCACCGTGGGCAGGGGCGGCTCCGGCGTGGGCTCCTCCGGCGGGGCCGGGGGCCACTGGGCACAGCCGCACAGGCACAGCAGCAGCGCCGCCGTCAGCAGCGCCGCCAGAGGCCGCCTGTTCACCGGCCCTCTCCCTCCCGGCAGGCCCGCAGGGCCTTGGCCAGCTGGTCCGGGCAGGACGTGGGCTTGGAGCCGC
>JAFZOC010000239.1 GCA_017550765.1 Oscillospiraceae bacterium | reverse complement strand
TTGTTTTTGGAGATCGCACCGGCGAGGCGCCGCATGGCCTGGCTCATCAGACGGGCCAGCATACCCACCACCGTGTCGCCGATCTCGCCGTCCAGCTCTGCGCGGGGGATCAGCGCGGCCACGGAGTCCACCACAAGCACGTCGATCGCACCGGAGCGGACCAGGGATTCGGCGATGTCCAGCGCCTGCTCGCCGGTGTCCGGCTGGGAGATCAGCAGGCTGTCGATGTCCACGCCCAGGGCGCGGGCATAGGCGGGTTCCAGCGCGTGCTCCACGTCGATGTATGCGGCTTCGCCGCCGCATTTCTGCGCGGAAGCGACCACATGGAGCGCAAGCGTGGTCTTGCCGGAAGCCTCAGGCCCGTAGATCTCGACGATACGGCCACGGGGTACGCCGCCGATGCCAAGAGCGAGGTCCAGAGAGAGGGACCCGGTGGACAGAGCTTCCACGTTGACGGAGATATCGTCGCCCAGGCGCATGATGGTGCCCTTGCCGTAATCCTTCTCGATCTTAGAGATGGCGGCCTCCAGAGCCTTTTTCCGGTCGGACTCAGTGGGTGCTGCAACAGCGGGGGCCTTTTTCTTTTCTGCCATATCGTTGTTTCTCCTTTTCTTTCTTGATCTGAAAAGAGGATATCAGATATTTTGTACGATAAATGGGACTTTCAGCCTCTTCGGTCCAAGTCGTACATCCGACCGATGACGACGCGGTCGATGCCCAAGGTATCCTTGCGGGTGTCCGCCATGGCGAAGCCCGCGGCCAGGACCATTTCCTTCACGGTCTCGGCCTGGCCCTCGCCGACTTCGAAGAGCATGTATCCGCCAGGACGCAGCAGGGACTTCCAGAATTTCAGGATGCCTTTGTAGAAGCGCAGCCCGTCCGGCCCGCCGTCCAAAGCCCAGATGGGCTCGTAGTCACGTACCGAGCCGTCCAGATCCATGATCTCGCCGGAAGAGACGTAGGGGGGATTGGAGACGATCATATCGAAGGTGCCGATGCTAAGCGGTGGGGAGGCGGTAGCGTCCGCCTGCAGCGTGATGCAGCGGTTGGAGAGCCGGTTGGCCGCGATGTTCTTGCGGCAGATCTCCAGCGCGCTGGCGCTGATGTCCACAGCCACCAGTTTCGTAGCTGGGAGCACATGGCCCAGGGCACAGGCGATGCAGCCGCTCCCGCAGCATAGATCCAGGATCCTGGCGTCCATCTTGCGCCCGGTCAGGATGGCCTTTGCGGTGTCGACCAGGAGTTCCGTGTCCATCCGGGGGATGAGCACGTCCGGCGTCACGGTCATGGGCAGACCATAGAACTCCCAGGAGCCGGTGATATAGGCCACGGGCTCGCCCTTCAGGCGACGGGCCAGATGGTCCATGACCTTGTTCTCCACAGCGGGGGTGGTATAGAGGCTCATGTCCCGCAGCAGGTCCGCCGTGCTCTTCCCGGCGGCTCGGGCGACCAGGAGGCGCGCCTCCAGTTCACAGCCGGAGATGCCGTACTGGCGGAGAAGGTTCCGCGCGGTGAGATACAGTTCGTTGTATGTCTTCATATCGTGTCACCTCATCTGTCAGCTGCCCCAGAGGTCGCTGCCTTTCTCTTCCGGGATGACCAGTTCCAGCGCGCGGATCGCACATTCGATCATGCCGTCGTCAGGCTCGTTGGTGGTGATGTGCTGGAGCCATTTCCCCGGGGCGGAGAGGATCGCGGAGAGCGCGTTGTCGTGGCTGCCGCACCAGCGGTTGATCTCATAGCTGATCCCCACGACCAGGGGCAGCAGGAGCAGATGGCAGCCGATCCGGGCGAATACGTTGGTGATGGGGAAGATGAAGTTGAAAAGCAGGTTCACCAGGATGCTCACCAGCACGACCACCAGCAGGAAGCTGGTCCCGCAGCGGGGGTGGAAGCGGCTCTCTTCCCGCACGTTCTCTACAGTGAGCGCCTTTCCGTGTTCATAGCAGAAGATCGTCTTGTGCTCTGCGCCGTGATAGGAAAAGACGCGTTTGATGTCCTTGACCTTCGACACAAGGAACATGTAGCCCAGCAGGATCGCCACGCGGAAGAGCCCCTCCAGCAGATTGACGAGAGGGAGCGACATCGTCTTGTCCCAGTTCAGCAGACGGACGATGAAGGCGGGCAGGAACACGAACAGACCGATGGAGAGCGCGATGCCCAGGACGACTGCCAGACCTACGATCAGTTTCTGCGCCTTGTCCTCCGGGAAATGCGCCTCGATCCACAGGTCCAGCTTATCAGGCTCGCCCTGTTCTTCCAGAGGGACCTGGTCGGCGGACCAGGTCAGCGCCTGCATCCCTTTGACGAGGGAGTCTAAGAAGATCGCGCAGCCGCGGATCAGGGGCACGCCCAGGATGGGATAGCGGTCTTTGATCAGTTTCAGTTCGTCTATCTTTTCCACGAGACCATCCCTGGTCCTGCAGACGATCGCCTGCTTTTTGGGACCGCGCATCAGGATGCCCTCGATCAGAGCCTGCCCGCCGATGGAAGTCCTGAACGAACAGACGTTTTTCTCTTCTTTTTCCATTGATCCTCCTTGCGCCCGCGCTGCTGTGCGCAGGCTCATTTGGTCTCCATGGGCAGGATCACCGTTACGCGGCAGCCGCCGCCTTCGGCGTTCTCCACCAGGAGCTTCCCGCCGTGGCGGGTCACGATCTCGTCGCAGACGGCAAGGCCGATGCCGGTGCCGCGGTTCTTGGAGCTGCCCTTGTAGAAGCGCTCCTTCACATGGGGCAACTCCGCCTCGGGGATACCGTGGCCGTAGTCCCGCACGGTGATCTGGACCTTATCGGCCTTCTGTTCGATGGCCACATCGACCTTTTTCCCGTCGCCGCCATGTTTGGAGGCGTTGTCCAGCAGGTTGAGGAAGACCTGCTTGAGCCGCTCGGGATCTCCGGGGATGAGCGGGATCTCGGTGGGGGAAGGCTCGTAGTCCAGCTCCAGACCGGCCTGACGCATGAGCTCCCCATAGGTGAAGAGCGCGTCTTCGAGCTCCGCGGAGATATCCAGCAACTCGATCCGCAGGTTGAAGCGTCCGTCCTGGATGCGGGTGAACTCCAGCAGTTCCATGACCATGCCCGTCAGGCGTTCCGCCTCCCGTGAGATGATCTGGATGCCGCGGAGAGAGTCGCCCTGGACAGCCTCGTCGTAGGCGATGGTCTCCGCCCAGCCGGTGATGGCGGTGAGGGGCGTGCGGAGCTCATGGGATACCTGGGAGATGAACTCCGTCCTGGTCTTTTCCGCCATGGCGACCTGTTGGGACATGTGATTGATCGCATCGGTGAGACGGCCGATCTCATCGTCCTCGGAGCGTTCCATCTGGCTGCCGTAGCTGCCGGAGGCGATGGTATCCGCGAAATCCGTGAGGCGCTCGATCGGGTCGGTCACGTGGCGCCAGAACCAGAGGAGCAGCGCGATGACCGCAAAACAGGTCAGCACGATCATGGCTCCGGCCAGGACGTAGTGCCGCCAGGCGATGCCCCAAACGCCCACCAGGAGCAGCAGCAGCGTTCCGATCCCGGCGAGCAGCAATTTGATCTTCAGGCTCTTGAACATGGCAGGACCGGATCAGTATCCCCACTTGTAGCCATAGCCCCAGACCGTGGTCAAGTACTCGGGCTCTGTGGGATCGGCTTCGATCTTGATGCGCAGGCGCCGGATGTTCACGTCCACCGTTTTCAGCTCGCCGGTGAAATCACTGCCCCAGACGGCAGACAGGATATCCTCGCGGCTCATGGCCTTTCCGGGGTTCTCCATGAAGAGCTTCATCAGCAGATATTCGATCTGGGTCAGTTTCAGCCGCTGGCCGTTCTTCTCCAGCGTGCGGTTGCGTGTGTTGAGCACGAACGGGCCGCTGGTGAGCTCCACGCTGGCCTTCTCGTCCTCGTCCACACCGAGACGGCGGATCAGCGCGTCGACTCTGGCGGTGAGCTCCGCAGGGGAGAAGGGCTTGGTCACATAGTCGTCCGCGCCGGTCATGAGCCCGGTGACCTTGTCGATCTCCTGGCTCTTGGCGGTGAGCATGATGATGCCGATCTTAGAGCCGGAAGCGCGGATCCGGCGGCAGACCTCGAAACCGTCGATGTCCGGCAGCATCACGTCCAGCAGCGCGAGGCAGATGTCCGGGTTGACCTTCCACTTCTCCAGCGCTTCGGTCCCGGTCTCGGCCTCGATGGGCTCATAACCGCTACGGCGCAGATTGATGACGACGAAGCTGCGGATATTGGCTTCATCCTCCAGAACAAGGATCTTTTTCATCTATGTTATCCTCCTCTTCTGAGCAAGGCTCATATCTGACAGCTCATTATAACATACTTCTTACAAAAATGGTAGACAAAGTTTTAAAGTTATCCACAAGATCTTGCATAAATATGACAAAAAACGAGTGCGGGGCACAAGTTGTGCCCGAAAGAGGCGTGTTCAGGGTTGATTATTGATCGCCCAGCTGTTAGAATAGGGCGCATGAAGAACGGAGCGAAGAGCACGATCGGCATTTTGGCCCATGTGGACGCGGGAAAAACGACGCTCGCGGAGGCTCTGCTGTATCGGGCCGGCAAATTGAAGAAACTGGGCCGCGTGGACCACCGGGACAGTTTCCTGGACACCCACAGCCTGGAGCGGGAGCGGGGGATCACGATCTTCTCCAAGCAGGCTCGGTTCGAGCTGCCCGGGAAGAGCGTCGTCCTGATGGATACGCCCGGTCACGCGGATCTCTCGGCGGAGGCGGAGAGGGTCCTGCAGATCCTGGACTGCGCTCTGTTGGTCATCAGCGGCACAGACGGCGTACAGGCCCATACGGAGACCCTGTGGCGCCTTCTGGCCCGCTACAGCGTGCCTACGATCCTGTTCGTGACCAAACGCGATCTGCCTGGCCTCGGACAGGATATCCTTATGGATGGACTGCGTCGGCGTCTGGATGGGAACTGCGTCGACTTCACACAGCGGGACAAGGACTGGGAAGAGCGCATCGCCCTCTGCAGCGAGGACGCCATGGAGAGTGCCCTGGCGGGGGAGCGCCCCTCCGATACGCTCCTGGCGGATATGATCGCGCGTCGGGAGCTTTTTCCCTGCTATTTCGGCTCGGGGCTCAAGCTCCAGGGCGTGGATGCGCTGCTGGACGCGTTGGACCGCTATGCCCCCTGCGCCCGGGATCGGGGCGCTTTTGGCGCGCGCGTCTATAAGATCGCCCGGGATGCGAAGGGCGAGCGCATGACTCTCGTAAAGATCACGGGCGGCGAACTGCGCACACGCGCGCAGATCCGCTATCACAGCGAACGCGGCGAGGAACGGGAGGAGAAGGTCACCCAGATCCGGCTGCTCTCCGGCGCCCGCTCCGAGACGACAGAGCACGTGGGCGCAGGCGAGATCTGCGCGCTGCTGGGCCTCAGCGAGACTTGGCCCGGACAGGGCCTTGGCGACGTGCCCGAGCTTGAAGGCGCGGTGCTGGAGCCCGTGCTGTGCTATCGCGTCCTTCTGCCGGATGGGACAGATCCCATGACGATCCTGCCGAAACTGCAGCAGCTGGACGAGGAGGATCCCCAGCTCCACATCGCGTGGAACGCGCGCGCCCACAGCATCGAACTGCGCCTGATGGGCAAGATACAGGCGGAGGTCTTCCGCGGTCTTGTGAAAGAGCGCTACGATCTGGACCTGGAGCTTGACAAAGGGCATATCCTATACAAAGAGACGATCGTCGACCGTGTGGAAGGCGTTGGGCACTACGAGCCGCTGCGCCATTACGCAGAGGTCCATCTTCTCCTGGAGCCCCTGCCACGGGGCAGCGGCATAGAGATCGAGAGCATCTGTCCGGAGGACGAGCTGGACCGCAACTGGCAGCGGCTGATCCTGACACACCTGGAAGAGAAACAGCATCTGGGCGTACTCACCGGCTCGCCCATCACAGATATCAAGATCGCCCTGGCTGCAGGCCGCGCCCATCTGAAACATACAGAGGGCGGCGACTTTCGCCAGGCGACCTATCGCGCCGTGCGGCAGGGCCTCATGCAGGCGAAGAGCATCCTTCTGGAGCCGACCTATACCTATACACTGGAACTGCCTGCGGAGCAGATCGGAAGGGCGATGAGCGACATCCGCGCCATGGACGGCAGCTTTGGCCAGCCGGAAGGGGAGGGCGAACTGCTGCGCCTGACCGGCGAGGCCCCCGCCTCTGCCATGAACGGCTATCAGGAGGAACTGATGAGCTATTCCCGCGGTCGCGGCCGCCTGTTCCTGCGTCCGTCCGGCTATCGCGAAGTCAGAGATCCCCAGAAGATCCTGGAAGCGGTCGGGTATGATCCCGAAGCGGATCTGGAGAACACGCCGGACTCCGTCTTCTGCGCTCACGGCGCCGGCTACACGGTGAAATGGGACCAGGTACCGAGATACATGCACCTGGCCAGCTGCCTGAGAGCGCCTTCCTGCGAAGATACGTCGAAGGCCGAGCTCCGTCGGTCCCTGAGTATCGACGAACGGGAGCTGGAGACGATCATGGAACGGGAGTTCGGCCCGATCCGGCGGCCTCAGTACAGCGCTCCCGCGCGCAATGGAGCGCCCGAGGTCACGGGACATGCATCCCGCCGGGACTATCTGATCGTGGACGGCTATAACCTGATCTTTGCCGGCGACGAGCTCAGAAAGCTCGCACAGGAGCGCCTGGATCTAGCCCGCGCGCGGCTGATGGACCTGCTCTCCAGCTATTGCGGATATGCGCGCAGCGAGCTCGTACTGGTGTTCGACGCTTATCGCACGCCGGGGAACACAGGATCCCGCACGGACTACCACAACATCCACGTGGCATATACCAAAGAGGGCGAGACCGCCGATGCCTACATCGAGCGTCTGGTGGACGAGGTCGGCAAGAACTACGACGTGCGCGTCGTCACCAGCGACGATCTGATCCGCCTCTCCGCGCTGCGCTCGGGCGTCCTGCGCGTCAGCTCGAAGGAGTTCCTCGCAGAACTGGGACAGGTGCTCGACAGGATCGACGCGATCCTGAAAAAGAGCGGGCAGAACGCCCACATGACGAAACTGAGCGATGGAAAATTATGATCTGATCCGCCGGGCCGAAGACCTGGCCGAGCGCTGTGAGCGCAGCGGGATGCTGACCCGATCGGGCTTTCTGAGCCCGGCGGAGCGCTATCAGCTGGAGAACTGGGCAAAACGCTCCGGGACGAAACTGTTCTTCTGCGGCGGTATGCCCGATGCAGAGCGTACGGTCGCCTTCTTCCTTCCCGACTGGATGGAGGAGGACGCACTCGATCCGCAGGAGCATCTGCGCGCCATGAAGATCCAGGCTTTCTTCGGTGAGCCGAGCCACAGAGACTACATGGGCGCGATCCTGGGCATGGGGATCGGCCGCGAATGGCTGGGCGATATCCTCGTGTCAGGCGATACGGCCCACGTTTTCTGTATGCCCAGCGTTCTGGAGCATCTCTTGAGCATCGAGAAGGTAGGGCGGATCTGCGTGAAAGCGGAGGAGGTCCCCCTCTCTGCCGTACCGGTCCCGAAGCGGGAAGTGGAAGAGCTGAGCTTTTCCGTGATGAGCATGCGGCTGGACGCGATCGCGGCGGGGATGTTCCGTCTCTCCCGAGCGGAGGCAGCCAGGCAGATCGAAACCGGCGCACTGAGCCTGAACTATGAAGAGTGCCTGAAAACGGACAAGCTCGTACAGGCAGGCGATGTGATCTCCCTGCGTGGCAGAGGAAAGGGCAAGGTCACCGGCACCGGCGGCACCTCCCGGAAAGGCCGCATATTCGTCTACGCCGAGATCCGTCGCTGACGCTGTAGGGCGATACCTATTCGATCCCTGCATCTTCGTCTTGTACTTTGAAGATATGAGATCCATTGATAACGGAGGAAAGATATGAGAGCCTACGAGAGATTCATCCGGTATGTGAAGATCCACACGGCAAGCAGTGAGGACACCGAAACCACGCCGACCACCCAGCGGCAGTTCGACTTGAGCCGGCTCCTGGCAAAGGAGATGGAAGAGTTCGGCATGGCGGATGTGTTCGTAGACGAGCACGCCTATACCTACGGCGTCCTGCCAGCCACGCCCGGCTATGAGGACCGGCCCAGCATCGGCCTGATCGCCCACCTGGACACCATCCCCGACTTCTCCGGCGAGAACGTCCGTCCCACGCTGGTCCCGAACTATGACGGCAGCATCGTCCCTCTGGGCGACAGCGGGAGGGCATTGGACCCGGAGCAGTTCCCCCATCTGGAGCGGCTGATCGGCCACACGCTGATCACCACCGACGGGACCACGGTCCTGGGCGCCGACGACAAAGCGGGCATCGCGGAGATCATGACCGCCTGTGAGAGGATCCAGAAAGAAGACCGGCCCCATGGGCGCATCGCCGTCTGCTTCACCCCCGACGAGGAGGTAGGCCACGGGGCGGAGCTCCTGGATCTCGAGCGCTTCGGCGCGGACTTCGCCTATACCGTGGACGGAGGCGAGGCCAACGAGGTCAATTGCGAGACCTTCAACGCCGCAGGCGCCTCTTTCGAGGTCCACGGCTTCAACATCCACCCGGGATCTGCCAAGGGCAAGATGATCAACGCCGCCCTGGTCGCCATGGAGATCGACGCGCTCCTTCCTGCCGCCGATCGACCGGAGCGTACCGAGGACCACGAGGGCTTCTTCCATCTCACCGAGATGAAGGGAAATGTGGAGAAGGCGGAGCTTCACTATATCATCCGCGACCATGACGCGGCGACCTTCGCCGCGCGGCAAAAGACGCTGCGCCATATCGAAAAGTTCCTCAACGAGAAGTACGGCGCCGGAACTGTCACGCTCAGCATCCGTCAGCAGTATCGCAACATGCTCGAGAAGCTGGACGGACATATGGAAGTCGTAGAGCTGGCGGAAGCTGCGATCCGCACGGTGGGCCTGGAGCCGGTGCGCGTCCCCATCCGCGGCGGCACCGACGGCGCGCAGCTGAGCTTTCGCGGGCTGCTCTGCCCCAATCTCGGCACCGGCGGCTACTGCTGCCACGGGCCTCACGAGCATATCAGCGTGGAGAACATGGATCAGATGACGGAGATCCTGCTCCAGCTCGTGCGTCTGGCTCTGGGCTGAACGAAAGGGGAGCGGGTCGCGTGGATACGAAGATCGGCGCAAGGAAATGGGCCACGATGCTGCTGGTCGGGCTCTTCGGCCAGTTCGCCTGGACCATCGAGAACATGTATCTCAACGTGTTCCTCTACAAGACCATCAGCACCGACCCGGGCTACATCGCCGCGATGGTAGGCTGGTCAGCGGCGTCCGCCACGCTCACCACGCTCCTGATGGGCGCGCTGTCGGACAGGATCGGCAGGCGAAAGATGTTCATCGTGGCGGGATATCTGCTCTGGGGCGTCTCCGTCGCCGCCTTCGGCGCCATCACGCCGGAGAACGCGGCGATCCTGGCGCCGGGCGCAAAGGCTGTAGCGGTGGCGGCCATCATGGTTGTCATACTGGACTGTGTGATGACCTTTTTTGGTTCTGCCGCCAACGACGCGGCCTTCAATGCTTGGGTCACTGACAATACGACTCCGCAGTCCCGCGGTCGGGCGGAGAGCGTGCTGGCGATCTTGCCGCTGCTGTCGATGCTGGTGATTTTCGGCGCTTTTGACGGACTGACCCAGCAGGGGAGATGGAAGGAGTTCTTCCTGATCTTTGGCGCTGCCGTATCTGCAGTGGGGCTCATCGCCCTGTTCCTGGTAAAGGACGCGCCGGAGCTCGCGCCTCGGACAGAAGGCGGGCTGCGGGAAATGCTGTACGGGCTGCGGCCCGATGTGGTCCGTTCGCACCCGGAACTGTACCTGTCCCTGGCGGGCTTCTGCCTGTTCTCGGTGGCGGTGCAGGTCTATTTCCCCTATCTGATCATCTACATGCAGTACTACCTGGGCTTTGACGACTACGCGATCGTCCTGGGCGTCGTGCTGATCCTGGCGTCGCTGATCAGCGTACTGGCAGGGAAGTGGATCGACCGTTTCGGGAAGCTGCGCTTCTCCTTCCCGGCAATGGCTGTGATGTTCGTCGGGCTCATCGCGCTGTTCCTCGTGCGGACGCGGGCTGGCGTGATGACCGCGGGGACCGTGATGATGGGCGGCTACATGATGCTCACGGCGGTACTCAGCGCGAACATCCGCGACTGGACGCCGGAGGGGAAGGTGGGCCATTTCCAGGGCATCCGCATGATCTTCCAGGTGCTCCTGCCCATGGTCCTCGGTCCCTCCATCGGCGCGGCGGTCATACGCTCCAATCCCAAGACCTACATCGAACTGGGACAGGTCAAGACCGTCCCGACACCCGGCATCTTCCTCGCCGCAGCGGCTGTTTTGCTGCTGGTGGCGATCCCCGTGGTACTACTGAGAAAAAGAGAGAGTAAGAGAGCATGAAAGAGGCCATTTTCCATTTCCCTACGGACGGGATGCCCGTGAGTTGTGAACAGATCAAGAGCGGACACATCCATGAGACATACCTGATCACTACCGACACCGGCTCCCAGTATATCCTGCAATGGATCAACCAGTATGTCTTTCCCAATGTCAACGCTATTATGAACAACATGCATGCCATCAGCGGCTTCCTCAAGGAGCAGATGCATGGAAAGATGCCCATGATCCGCTATCTGACGACCAAGGAAGGCCAGACCTATTACGACGACGGGCTGGGAGGCGCCTGGCGGGCTTACCGCTATGTGGACAACAGCATTTGCCTGCAGAGGCCGGATAGCCTGGAGGACTTCTACGAGTGCGCTAGGGCCTTTGGCCGCTTCCAGTACGCGCTGAACGATTTCCCGGCCGAGCAGCTGGAGGAGACCATCGAGAACTTCCACAATACAGTCGACCGCTACCGTCTTCTGCGCGAGGCGATCAAGCGGGATGAGAAGGGCCGGAAGGCGGAAGTGGAGCGGGAGATCCGCTTCCTGCTGGACCGGGAGGAGAGAGGCTGCATGCTGCACCGGATGATGCAGGACGGCACGCTCCCCACCCGCGCCACCCATAACGATACCAAGATCAACAACGTCCTCATGGACAAGGATACCCGAAAGGCGATCTGCGTCATCGACCTGGACACCGTGATGCCGGGCCTCTCGGTCTATGACTTTGGCGACGCGATCCGCTTCGGCGCCTCCACGGCAACGGAAGACGAGACGGATTTGAGCAAGGTCAGTCTGGATCTGGATCTGTTCCGAATCTTTGTGCGCGGCTTTTGCGAGGCCTGTCCCAGCCTTACCGACGAGGAGATCCGTATGCTGCCACAGGGCGCCTACACCATGACCCTGGAGTGCGGGATGCGCTTCCTGACGGACTATCTCGACGGGGACAAGTATTTCTCCACAGACCATGATAAGCACAACCTGGAACGCGCCCATACCCAGTTCAAGCTGGTCGAGGACATGGAGGCCAAATGGGACGACATGACCCGCATCGTCCAGGAAGAAGTCGATATGCTGAGGATGTTCTGAACACGAACAGGACGGGATCCTGTGAGCGTCCGGTAAAGACCTCGGTACGAAAAGAGCAGCCCCTGCGATACCTTGCAAGGGCTGCTCTTCGTTTATTTTTCTCTCAGCTGATGGCTTCAATCGTTCATCCGAGCCAGATCTTGCTGCGGTCGATGTCCTTGAGCGTGGCGGCGCCGCACATGGTCATGGTGCTCTTGAGCTCGCCCACGATCTTGTCCATGTAGATCTTGAAGCCCTCCTCGCCGGCGCCATAGATGGCAGTGAGGATGGGGCGTCCGATCAGCACGCCGTCCGCGCCGAGAGCCAGCGCCCGGAACACGTCCACGCCGGAGCGGATGCCGCCGTCCACCAGGATGGTGATCCGGTCCTTCACTGCGTCGGCAATGGCAGGGAGCACCTCAGCGGTGGAGGGGACGCCGCCCTGGACCCGGCCGCCGTGGTTGGAGACTACGATCGCGTGGGCGCCGGCCTCAACGGCCTTGCGCGCGCCGGATACGGTCATGATGCCCTTGATGATGAAAGGCCGGCCCGCGTAGTCGATGATCTCGCGCATCTCCTCCACGGACTTGCTGCCGGCGTTGGGGTTCATGGCCTTCAGGAAGGGGAGGCCTGCGCCGTCCACATCCATGGCAACGGCGAAGACGTCCGCCTGCTCCACGTAGTCCAGCTTCTCGAACACGAATTCCTTGTTCCAGGGCTTGATGGTGGGGATTCCCATGCCGCCGACTTTGACCATATCCCGCACAGAGCTCTTCATGATCTCGGGATCGACACCGTCGCCGGTGAGCGCTGCTACGCCGTAGTTGGCGGCAGCGGGGACCAGGATGGAGTTGTATGTGAAGTCGGTGTGCTTGGGCCCGTAATGCATGGGCAGGCCGCCAAGAGGCGCGGCGAAGATGGGCGCGACAAAGCGGTGGCCGAACATCTCGAAGGAGATATCGGGATCCACGTTCCGGCAGAGGGTATCCATGTTCACGAAGATCTCCTGCCACTTTTCAAAGTTGCGGGAGGCCGTGGCGCCGGGATATTTGCAGCCGGGTCCGGGCATGGCATTGCCGCAGGCGCGGCCGTTGCAGACAGGGCAGGCTTTGCAGTAGGGGCCGACGCAGTCTCTGGCGGCGGCAAGGACTTCTGGATAGGTCATGGAAGATCCTCCTTCTTTTATTCTCTGGAACGATCATAATCGGGAAGCGGAGCTTTGTCAAGAGCGATCCTGCCGTCAGAAGGGACGCCGATCTCAGAGCCCCGTCCCGTCGAAAGCGGGGATCTCCTCTTCTGTAGCGGAGCACGTCTCCTGCCAGTAGCCGTCCAGCCCACGTTTCTGCAGATAGGCGATCAGACGCGCGTTGGTCTCTTCGTCCACCCGCTGCTGTAGCTCGGGGAAGCGCTCCAGCCCGGGCATGGGGGTATACTGGCTCATAAGAGAGAAGAGGACGCTGCCCTCCGGGAACTCCTCCGCGGCAAAGTCGATCGCGTCCATGGCGGCCAGGTCCTGGCTGGGCAAGATCAGGTGGCGGATCAGTACGCCGCGGCGGAGGAGTCCCTCCGCGTCCATCTCATAGGGCCCGGTCTGCCGGAACATCTCCCGGATCGCCGCACGGGCGACCTGGGGATAGTCCGCTGCCAGGGACCAGCGGCGGGCAGGCTCGCTCTTCCAGTATTTGAGATCCGGCATATAGACCTGTACCAGCCCATCCAGCAGGCGCAGGCTCTCAATGCTCTCATAGCCGGAGCTGTTCCATACGACCGGGACTGGCAGATCAAGCCCGGCGAGAGCTTCTGCGATGGGCCGGACGAAATGAGCGCCGGTCACGAGCTCGATGTTGTGGACTCCCGTGTCTGCGAGTCGGAGCATCAGATCCCGCAGCTGGGGCACTGTCAGGATGGAGCCCGTCTGCCCGTGGCTGATCGCGCGGTTCTGGCAGTAGACGCATCGCAAGTTGCAGCCGGTGAAAAAGATCGTCCCGGCGCCGCGCGTCCCGCTGATGCAGGGCTCCTCCCCGTGATGGGGGGCAGCTCTGGCGACCTGGGGGAGATAAGGTGAACGACAGAAGCCCCCGCTCGTTCTGTCGCCGCGGACCGCCCCGCATTGACGGGGGCAATCGTTACAGATCCTGTCCATATCGGCCATTCCTCGTCATCTTTTCGGCTTTTTGGCAAAATGTCCAGAAAGCTGGTATTTGTGCCTAAGATCATACCCTGATCTTGTTCATATTGCAAGAATAATACAAAATCGAAAAAAAGTACATGATTTTTTGAAGATATATGCTAAAATGATACACAAAGAGAGAAAGCGATACCCATTCGGAGGCGACAGGATGCTCGACATCGTTCTCGTGGAGCCGGAGATCCCCCATAATACCGGCGCGATCGCCCGGACCTGCGCCTGTACCGGCGCACGGCTCCATCTGATCGAGCCGCTGGGCTTTGAGATCTCCGACAAATGGGTGAAGCGCTGCGGCCTGGACTATTGGCATCTGGTGGACATCTCGGTCTATCCGGGCCTGGATGCCTATTTCGAAGCACGCGGGGACACTGGGCTCTGGCTCGCTACCACGAAAGCGCCGCGGGCCTATCCCGAAGCGGATCTCTCCGGGGATGTGACGCTGATGTTCGGCAAGGAGACCGCCGGGCTCCCGCTCTGGCTGCGGGAGAGATACCGGGAACGCTGTATCCGCATCCCGATGGTCTCCCAGGCGCGAAGCCTCAATCTCTCCAATTCTGTAGCCATTCTGGCCTATGAGGCGCTGCGGCAGCAGGGTTTCCCGGGCCTGATGGGGGTCGGCGAGATGTCGGCCCGATAGATCGTTTATTCATTTTAGACAGGAGGATACACGATGAACTACAACAAAAAGACCATCTACGATGTGGATGTGCAGGGCAAGAAGGTCCTGC
>JAFZOC010000238.1 GCA_017550765.1 Oscillospiraceae bacterium | reverse complement strand
TGCAGTTCGTAGCCGGCAACTGCTACGGCATCATCGGCGCCAACGGCGCGGGCAAATCCACCTTCATCAAGATCCTCTCCGGCGAGCTGGAGCCCACCAGCGGCTCCGTGGTGCTGGAGCCCAGGCGCCGCATGTCGGTGCTCAAGCAGGACCACGGCCTCTACGACGCCTGCCGGGTGCTGGACACCGTCATCATGGGCCACCGGCGGCTCTACGACTGCGGCCGGGAGAAGGACGCCATCTACGAGAAGGAGGACTTCTCCGACGAGGACGGCATCCGGGCCGCCGAGCTGGAGGAGGAGTTCGCGGAGCTGGGCGGCTACGAGGCCGAGAGCGACGCGGGGCGCATCCTACAGGGCCTGGGGGTCCCGGTGGAGCTCCATGAGAGCCTGATGGGCGACATCGACCCCCGTCTGAAGGTGAAGGTGCTGCTGGCCCAGGCCCTCTTCGGCAAGCCCGACGTGCTGCTGCTGGACGAGCCCACCAACGACCTGGACCTGGTCAGCGTGGTGTGGCTGGAGGACTTCCTCATGGACTACGAGGGCACCGTCCTGGTGGTCAGCCACGACCGCTACTTCCTCAACAACGTCTGCACCCACATCGTGGACATCGACTACGGCAAGATCAAGATGTACGTGGGCAACTACGACTTCTGGTACGAGTCCAGCCAGCTGATCCAGCGGCTGATCCGGGACCAGAACAAGAAGGCCGAGCAGAAGATCGCCGAGCTGCAGACCTTCATCGCCCGCTTCTCCGCCAACAAGTCCAAGTCCCGGCAGGCCACCAGCCGCCGGAAGCTCCTGGACAAGATCACCGTGGAGGAGCTGCCCGCCTCCGGCCGGCGCTACCCCTGGGTGGGCTTCAAGGCCGAGCGGGAGCCGGGCAAGGACCGCCTCTTCGTCACGGAGATCTCCAAGACCGTGGACGGCGTGGAGCTGCTGCACAAGGTCAGCTTCATCGTGGGCAAGGAGGACAAGATCGCCGTGGTGGGCAAGGACGAGCGGGCCGTGACCATGCTCTACAAGATCCTCATGGGCGAGGAGGAGCCCGACGAGGGCACGGTGAAGTGGGGCGCCTCCATCCAGCCCAGCTACTTCCCCAAGGACCACAGCGCCTTCTTCGCCGGCTTCGACGCGGACCTGATCGAGTGGATGCGCCAGTTCTCCGCCGACAAGCGGGAGAGCTATCTGCGCACCTTCCTGGGGCGCATGCTCTTCTCCGGCGACGACGTGTACAAGCCCGCCAAGGTCCTCTCCGGCGGCGAGAAGGTCCGCTGCATGCTCTCGCGGATGATGCTCTCCGGCGCCAACTTCCTGCTGCTGGACCAGCCCACGGACCACCTGGATCTGGAGTCCATCGCCGCGCTGAACAACGGGCTGGAGGCCTTCCGATACAACGTGATCTTCTCCTGCCACGACCACCAGCTGACCCAGACCGTGGCCAACAGGATCATCGAGATCACCCCGGACGGCATCGTCGACCGGCGCTGCAGCTTCGACGAGTACATGCACATCGCGGAGCTGGAGGAGGCTCGCTGAGGGGCGGGAGGCGCACCGTGGACTACATCGCGCGCTGCCCCTCCCCTCTGGGGGAGCTGCTGCTGGCCAGCGACGGCGACGCCGTCACCGGGCTCTGGTTCGAGGGGCAGCGATCCTTCGCCGCCACCTTGGATCCGGAGCATGAGGAGCGCCCCCTTCCCGTCTTCGAGGCGGTCGCCGCCTGGCTGGACCGCTATTTCGCGCGCCGGGACCCCGGGCCGACGCCGCCCCTGGCTCCCCGGGGGACGCCCTTCCAGCGGGAGGTCTGGGACCTGCTGCGGCAGATCCCCTACGGCGAGACGCGCAGCTACGGGGACCTCGCCCGGGAGCTGGCCGCGCGCCGGGGGCTGCCCTCCCTGTCCGCCCAGGCCGTGGGCGGCGCCGTGGGGCGCAACGCCATCTCCATCCTGATCCCCTGCCACCGCTGCGTGGGCGCCGACGGCAGTCTCACAGGCTACGCCGGCGGGCTCGACCGCAAGGCCGCGCTGCTGCGGCTGGAGCGCGCGGGGCGCGCGGGGCGCTGACGCGAAGGTCTGCAGGTCCGCGTTTTAGGAGAGCTGAGGAGACGCCGGACGGACCGACGCCTGCCTCGCTGCGATCGCCGTCCTTCTTTTTCGGAAGACGGATCCCCACGCCAGTGTTGCGACACTGGCTCGGGATGACAGACCTTCGGTCTGTGCGCTCCGCGCCGGCGTACCGGACGGGCCGACATCCCCGGCGGCCCTCTGCCGTTCTGTGTTCTACGAGGAGACGAGGACGCTGACCGTCACCGGGAACAGAGGTGCGCCCAGCTCTGCAGTCCTGCGTTCTCAGAGGAGACGAGGGGCGGAGCGCGGGAAGCGCCCGCCCCCCTTCTGTGTTTACGAGGGCCCCACGGGGCAAAATGGGAAAAAAATTTGAAGTTTCCGCTTGCCTCCCGGCGGAAGGCGCGCTATACTGGCCCCGTGAGATCTCCGTCAGGAGGGATGATATGGAGGACAACAAGAAAAAAGAACTCTGGCGCGTGGTGAAGTTCGTGCTCTTCTCCGCCAGCGCGGGCCTGATCGAGGCGGGCAGCATCTTCCTGCTGGAGAGCTTCACGCCCCTGCCCAGCTGGGCCTGCTATCTGATCGGTCTGGTCCTGTCCGTGCTGTGGAACTTCACCCTGAACCGGAAGTTCACCTTCCAGTCGGCCAACAACGTGCCCATCGCCATGCTGAAGGTGGCCTGCTACTACGCGGTGTTCACGCCGCTGAGCACCTGGGCGGTCAAGTACCTCACCGAGACCGCCGGCTGGAGCCCGGTCTTCGCCGACGGGCTGAACATGCTCTGCAACCTGGTCACCGAGTTCCTGTACCAGCGCTTCTTCGTCTTCGGCAAGAGCATCGACACCGCCCCAGTGAAAAAGGGACAGGAAGACACGTAGGGATGGAGCGCGGCGACGCTGCATGAAGCGCTCGCGGCATCGTTCCCGGCGGCAGATCGTCATCCGCCGCGCTCTGCGCATCTGCCCACCGGTCCATAGGGCCCTAACTTCTACGCGGGCGTCCTTCGGGGCGTCCGTTTTGCTTTACATCCCCCCGCCGTCCTGCTATAATGGGGCCATCCACATCCTTCAGGAGGAACAACGCCTATGAAAGCTCCCTTTTCCGCTTATCTGAGCGGGATCAAGCCAGGTCTGCAGCAGCTCATCCGGCTCCTGCGGACCGACCACGACTATGTGAGCGTCCTCGCCACGGACTCCAAGGGCCTGACGGTCCGCATCTCCCGGCACGCCCGTTCCGTGGGCAGCGAGACCATGACCACCGAGCGGGGCGTGGTGGTGCGCGTCTGCAAAGACGGGCAGGTCAGCGAATACGCCCTCTCGAGCTTCGATGCGGCAGCGCCCGAGGCCGCCGCGGCGGAGATCCGCGCCGCTCTGGAAGCCCAGCGGGAGCTCCTGGCCAAGACCGGCGTCAAGCCCTATCCCACTCCCCTGCTGCCGGACGAGCCCGTCACCCTCTTCGTGGAGAAGGAGACGGAGCTGCTGCCCGAGGAGACCGACGCCAAGCCCCTGGTGGAAAAGCTCTCCGCCCTCATCGACAGGATGGGCGAGCAGTCCGAGGAGCTCATCGAGTGCATGGCCTCCGCCCAGTCCACCCACGTCTGCAAGCTCTTCCTCACCGAGCACCGGGACATGAGCCAGAGCTATGTCTACAGCGAGGGCAGCGCCGCCGCCGTGGCCATGCGGGACGGCCGCAACCAGATCGGCTATGAGAGCGTGTCCGGTCTCTGCGGGCCGGAGCTCTTCGATACGCTCCCCGCCGCCGGGGACAAGGCCGTGAAGACCGCCCTGGAGCTGCTGGACGCGGGCCGCATCGAGCCGGGCGAGTATGAGATCATCGCCAGCCCCGAGGTCACCGGCCTCATCGCCCACGAGGCCTTCGGCCACGGCGTGGAGATGGACATGTTCGTGAAGAACCGGGCCCTGGGCAAAGAATACATCGACAAGCGGGTGGGCAGCGACCTGGTGACCATGCACGAGGGCGCCCTCTGCGCCGAGAACGTGACCAGCTACGCCTTCGACGACGAGGGCACCCTGGCCGGGGACGTGACCGAGATCGACCACGGCATCCTGAAGACCGGCATCTGCGACGCTCTCAGCGCCCTGCGCCTGGGCATCCAGCCCACGGGCAACGGCAAGCGGGAAAACTTCGCCCACAAGGCCTATACCCGGATGACCAACACCATCTTCGACTCCGGTACGGACAGCCTGGAGGACATGATCGCCTCCATCGAGGACGGCTATTTGCTGGAGGGCATGGAGAGCGGCATGGAGGATCCCAAGCACTGGGGCATCCAGTGCATCATCAAGATGGGCCGGGAGATCAAGCACGGCAAGCTCACCGGGAAGATCGTGGCCCCCATCATCATGACCGGCTATGTGCCGGATCTGCTGGGGAACATCTCCATGCTCTCCCCCCACCGGGAGATCTTCGGCGCCGG
>JAFZOC010000237.1 GCA_017550765.1 Oscillospiraceae bacterium | reverse complement strand
CTGGAGGAGCTCAGGTGCATGGGGGAGTCGACCAGCTTCTTCATGCCCTTGACGGAGATCAGGCCCTCGGGGCTGTTGAAGGTGTCCTTGATGGAGATGAACTTGCCGTCGTCATCGGTGATCCACTCGGAGACGCAGCCGGTGGCGAAGAACCAGGAGGCGATGTACCAGGCGGAGGTGTTCGCCTCGAAGGCGAAGTACTTGCCGGCGGCCTCGCAGTCAGCGATCAGCTTCTCCAGGGAGTCCACGTCCTCCTCGGGGATGACGGACTTGTCGTAGTACATGAAGTAGCCGTTGTCGGAGGTCAGGGGGTAAGCGAAGAGCTCGCTGCCGGAGGTGGCGGCCTTGACGACGCCGGCGTCGTTGGCGGCGGTCACGGTAGCGGCAGCCTCAGCGCCCAGCTTGTTCAGCGCGCCGGCCTGTACCAGACGGGCGAACTGGTCCTGAGCAAAGAAGAAGATGTCGCCGCCGGCTTCCACGTCGGTGACCATGTTGTTCGCGGCGACAGCCTCGGACACGGGCTCGACAGTCGCGTTGAACTTGATGCCATACTCATTGGTGCTGTTGAAGTTCTCGATCTGGGTCTTGGTCAGATCGACCGCCAGTTCGGGGACCCAGACCGTGATGTCATAGGTGCCGCCCTCCTTGGCGTTGTTCCCGCCGCCGCACGCAGCCAGGCTGAACACCATGGCCAGAGCCAGCAGCAATGCGAAGAGCTTTTTCATGTTTCCTTCCTCCTGTTGAGATCAGATTTTGGGTACCTATCTATCCTTGAGCGCGGTCGCCCGAGGGGACGCGCGCCTTTGGACCGAGACCGGGGCGCCGGAAGGGCCTTCCCCGCGCCGCAGACGCAGGGCCGGAGCCTTCGACGGCATTTTGAGATCTTACAAATTTGTAAACTGATTATACTCTTCTTCTGTCCCATTGTCCACCAGAGAACTTCAATTTCTTAAATTATGATTTCAACAAAATTATATCGTTCGATCTGTGCAGATCGCTAAGACCTGTATCAAAAAGCCGGCAGAAAGGGGCAAATGCCTCTTTCTGCCGTTTTTTGGTATCTGTTCCGGTGTTTTCGCCCGGGGTCGGGCAGGTCCCGGAGCTCGCTCCCGCAGCCCCGTGCCCCGTTCGTCCCGCGCCGTTCCGCCCGGCGTCAGGCGTCCGAGTTGAGCATGGCGCCGTCGATCTTGCCCCAGGCGCCGTTGCCCTCGCCGGCGCACTTGACGCTGACGCCCACGATCAGGCTCTGGCCCTCCCCCACTTCCAGGCCGTGGAGCCAGGCGCTGTCCCAGTTGCCGTAGCCCTTGATCGAGAGGGGCGCCGTGGCCACGGTCTCGCCGTCCACCACGGCGTAGAGGAAGATCTCGGTCTCGCCGCAGTCCCCGCCCATGATGGACAGGGAGAACTTGTACCGCCCGGGCGCCAGGTCCCGGAGCTCCTGCTCCAGGCTGAAGTCCACGCTGTTCTTCGCGGCGCTCCAGTAGTGCATGTGCCAGTGGCCGTCCAGGGAGTCGTTGGCCTTGTCCTCGATGCGCAGCTCGTCCGCCCGCCCCCGCTCGATCAGGACCCAGGGGGAGAGGTCTCCGCTCTCGAAGTCGCCGTTGCGGAGGAAGTTGAACTCCACCATATCCACATAGCAGCGGGCCGGCATGCCCCCCGCCTCGCCGGTGACCACATAGCGGTCGGCGCCGCCGGCGTACATCTGCTGCATCCGCGCCTCGTCGATGTTCCAGGTCACGGGGACGGCCTGCTTGCTGTCGTCGGTCATGACCGCGTTCACCGTCTCAGGCAGACGGATCGTGCCGGCCAGATCCACGGTCAGGTAGCTGTCCTCGATGGCGTCCACCTTCGGCTCGATCTCGTTGCCGTAGCGCACCAAGTTGAACAGGCGCAGGGACTCCAGGGCGTGGCCCTGGGGGTCGAAGAAGGCCTGGTTCTCCACCGCGGAGCCCCCGTACCACTTCCCCGCGTCGTCGGGATCGTAGACGCCGGCGTAGCTGCTGGCCCAGCCGGAGCCGTACTGCTCCCACTTGGCGCTGTTCTCCTCCCAGGAGCTGCCGCCCACCGTGATCCAGGCGCCCTCCCAGTAGCACACGCCGATGCCGCCGGGGATGCGGGCTACGGTGTCGATCACGCTGCGCACGGCGTTGGCCTGGCCCTGGACGGTATAGGGCCAGTCCTTCTGGACGCTGCTGCCGTCGCCGATGGTGTTGCCGGAGAAGTCCGTATCCTCGCCGGTGTAGGCATAGGAGGTCTCCATGACCATGACGGACTTGCCATAGGTCTCATGGATGTCCGTGAGCACCGCCGTCAGGTTCTCCAGGGTCCCGTGCCAGTAGGGATAGTAGGAGCTGGCGAACATGTCGTAGTCCAGGCTGTAGTAGTCCAGCTTCTTGGCGAAGGTGGCGTAGCTGTCCGGCACCTCGGGATCGGCGAAGTGCACCGCCACCAGGGCCTTGGGATAGACCTCCCGCACGGCTCTGGCGCCGGCGGCCATCAGGCCCGTGATGTTCATCCAGGTCTTCTCGCCGCAGAGGGCGCCGTTGGTCTCGTTGCCCACCTGGACCATGGCCACCTTCACGCCCGCCTTCTTCAGCTGCTCCAGGCTGTCTCTGGTATAGGCGTAGAGGGCCTCGGTCTTCTCCTCGATCGTCAGGCCCGCCCAGGCCCGGGGGACCATCTGCTTGCCGGGGTCGGCCCAGAAGTCGGAATAGTGGAAGTCCACGATCAGCTGCATGCCCGCCGCCGTGGCCCGCTCACCGATCTCCAGGGCCGTGGCGATGTCGTTGTTGCCGCCGCCGAAGCCGTGGCCGGCCTCGTCATAGGGGTCGTTCCAGACCCGCACGCGGATGTGGGTGACGCCGTTGGCCGCCAGGATCTGGAAGAGGTCCTTCTCCGCGCCGTCGAAGTCATAGTAGCGCACGCCGCTGCGCTCCTCCGCGATCACGGAGGAGACGTCCATGCCCAGGATGAAGTCTCCCGGCAGATCCACCTTCTCCACGTAGAGGCTGCTCCCCTCGATCTTGGGAGCCGGGGCGGCGCTGCCGCCGCCGCAGGCCGCCAGCAGCAGCGCCGGCAGCAGGAACAGGGCGATCCAGGTCTTTTTCATTTCCATTCTCCTTCCTTGTAGGCTCCCCTGAGGGGGGAGCTGACTGAGGGGCCTTCTTCTATTTAGGCTCCCCTGAGGGGGAGCTGACTGAGGGGCCTCTTTTATTTTGGCTCCTCCGAGGGGAACGCGGCTCCGCGACGCTGACGGCGGGAAAAGGGCGCCGGGCCTGCCGGCCCGGCGCTCAGGCCACGGAAGATCCCGACGCATCGGGCTCAGTCCAGGTCCAGGAAGGCTCCCGCGACTTCCAGCGCCGCGCCGTCCCCTTCTGCCAGATGGACAGACTTGCGGTTGAAGAACAGATAGCAGTCCTGATCCCCGTCATAGTCCAGGTGCGCCAGGGCCGCCCCTTCGCCGCTGGCCGCGTCGAAGGCCTTCACGCCGTAGACCTTCCCCTCCGCCCGATAGACCTCCCGGTCCCCGGGGTCGAAGCCCGCCTCGTCCAGGGGGATGAAGTTGTTCAGATAGTTCTCGGCCTCCGAGGCGCGCACCACATAGATATCCGCGTTGTCCAGGTCGTCCGTGCCGAAGACCGCGTAGGAGAAGGGGTGGGCCTTCACCATCTTGATCGACGCCGGCTTTTCCGCCTCCAGGGCCAGGGCCAGGGCCTTTTCCTCCATGGCGTCGACCTGGGCGTAGAGCGTCACCTTCCGGGCGGGGCTCGTGTCGGTCACGATGCCGAAGATCCAGCCCCAGAAGACCGCCGAGATCAGCGCCCAGGCCACCCAGCGGTGGAACTGGGAGAAAACGTTCTTAAGAAAGCGCATCGCAGCCTCCGATCCCGGCCACATAGCTGCCGGCCAGCCACAGCCGCGCCCGCTGCCCGTCACAGGGGAGCAGTTGCCCCACCCGCGTCTCGTTCACCATCAGGCGGCGGGCATGGCCCCCGTCCTCCAGGGTCACGATGCGGATCCGGATGCTCTTCTTGATCCGCAGGCGCTCTTTGGTGACGTGCAGGAGCCCCTCCGCGCTCTCCAGGTCCGTCTCCAGCAGATGCCGTGCGTGCTCCAGTTCGTGTTTCGTCTCCTCCAGGCCGAAGAGCCTGCGGTAGATCACGCACCAGCCGCCCACGGTGGAGCAGATCACCGCGATGAGCTCCATCCGCTCGGCGTTGGCCGTGGTCGTCAGGCAGCAGCAGAGCACGCAGAGCGCCAGGGTGAGCCCTGCCAGGCCCCACACCAGCGCCCGCTCGATCCGGATCTTTTTTTCCAGCCGGGGGATGTCCTCCGGGCTGTACAACATCGTTCTCGTATCCATAGTCCCGATGATATCAGATCTTTTTCCCGCCGTCAAGCGGCTCTGCGCACCGATCGGGAAAGGTCGATGCAGTTCTCCGCTTGACAGGGCGCCTTCGATCGAGTATGCTCTTATCAGGACCTGGCAAAAGGTCCCCCTGGACCACGGCAAATGATACCGACAAGAAAGAGGTGCTCGCTATGTGGAAAAAAAGAACGCTCCTGTGCCTGCTGCTGATCGCGGTGCTGATGCTCTGCGCCTGCAACGGCAAGGGCTCCGGCGACAAAGGCGGTCCCGCCGAGATCGCCGTCGAGGGTGTGGACATGAGCCGCTTCGCCCCCGTCAAGGGCAACGACCGGGTCTTCTATGAGATCTTCGTGGGCTCCTTCTCCGACTCCAACGGGGACGGGATCGGCGACCTGCGGGGCATCATCGACCGCTTCGACTATCTCAACGACGGCGATCCCACGTCCGGCAAGAGCCTGGGCGTGGAGGGCATCTGGCTCACCCCGATCTTCAAGTCCATCTCCTATCACAAGTACGACGTCAGCGACTACTACACCGTGGACCCCTCCTTCGGCACCATTGAAGATCTGGAGGAGCTGGCCGCCCTGTGTGAGAGCCGGAACGTGAAGCTGATCCTGGACCTGCCGATCAATCACACCGGCAAGTCCTGCGCCTGGTTCGGCAGCTTCGTCAAGGCCCACCGCCAGAAGGACACTTCGGATCCCTACTACGATTTCTATTCCTGGCATGCCAAGGGCGAGAGCGACGACGGCCGCCGCTTCGACCCCATCACCGGCTGCGACGACTACTACGAGTGCAACTTCGACGGCTCCATGCCGGAGCTGAACTTCGACAGCGAGTTCGTCCGCGAGAGCGTGCTGGACGTGGCCAAGTTCTATCTGGACAAGGGCATCGACGGCTTCCGCTTCGACGCGGCCAAGTACGTCTATTTCAACGACCACGCCCGCAGCACCGCCTTCTGGGACTGGTACATGGCGGAGCTGCGCAAGATCGACCCGGAGATCTACGTGGTGGCTGAGGTCTGGGACGGCGACGGCATCACCGACAAGTACTACAGCTCCATGAACTGCTTCAACTTCACCGTCTCCCAGCCCAGCGGCCTCATCGCCGACACCGCCAAGTCCGGCGACGCGGGGCGCTACGCCAAGTACGTGGAGAACTACCTGGACAAGGTCAAGTCCATCCGCGCCGACGCCACGATCGTCCCCTTCATCGCAAACCATGACACCGACCGGGCCGCAGGCTACCTGACCGTGTCCAGCGGGCAGATGGCCATGGCCGCCAACCTGTACATCCTGGGCCCCGGCTCCCCCTTCATCTACTACGGCGAGGAGATCGGCATGCGCGGCTCCCGCGGCAGCGCCATGACCGACGCCGACCGCCGTCTGGCCATGCTCTGGGGCGACGGCGACACCGTCAAAGACCCCGAGGGCGCCCACTTCGGTCCCCAGGAGGGCATCAGCGTGGCCGATCAGCTGGCCCGGGCGGACAGCCTCCTGAGCCACTACAAGCGCCTCATCATGATCCGCGAGGCCAACCCCGAGATCGCCAGCGGGGAGTACAAGGCCGTCGCCGTGCCCGACAGCAAGGTGGGCGGCTTCACCTCCACCCTGAACGGCAGCAGCGTCCTGGTGCTGCACAACACCTCCCAGTCCGCCAAGACCGTGGACCTCAAGGCCCTGGGCCTCAGCTACAGCCAGATCGCGGCCGTCGTCGGCCAGGAGGACGCCAGCCTGGACGGCACGACCCTCACGATCGGTGGCCTGACCAGCGTGGTCCTGCGCTGATCGCGCCTCCCGCGCCCCCTCGCGACAGGAACGCTCCCGGATGAGAGCCCCCGCTCTCGTCCGGGAGCGTTTTTTGTTTTTCCCTCTTGACAAAGCGGCTCCTGCGCGCTATCATATGAACAGTCATTCATATGAACATTCATTCATTTGAAAGGAGGCGCTGCCGATGCCCCACGACCACGAGGCGATCCTGCAGAAGGTCCGCCGGGACCTGCCCACGGACGAGCTGCTCTGCGACCTGTCGGACCTGTTCAAGATCTTCGGCGACACCACCCGCATCAAGATCCTCTATGCCCTGCTGGAGTCGGAGATGTGCGTATGCGCGATCGCGGACCTGCTGGGCATGGGCCAGTCGGCGATCTCCCATCAGCTGCGGATCCTCAAGGACGCGGACCTGGTGGGCAAACGCCGGGAGGGCAAGACCATCTACTATCATCTGTCCGACGACCATGTGCGCATCATCGTCGCCCAGGGCTTCGAGCATCTGATCGAAGAGCATCTGGAAGTGATGGAGGCGAAGGACGGGGCCGAGGCCCCGGAGCAGCCCTGAGCTGCAGAGAGAGGAGAAAGACATGAAAAAGACGTTCAAACTGGAAGATCTGGACTGCGCCAACTGCGCGGCCAAGATGGAGACCGCCATCGGCAAGCTGGATGGCGTGAAGAAGGTGACGGTCAGCTTCATGACCCAGAAGCTGACCCTGGAGGCCGACGACGACAGCTTCGACGCCGTGCTGCAGGCGGCGATCAAGTGCATCGCCAAGGTGGAGCCCGACTGCCGGGTGATCCTGAAATGACGCGCAAGCAGAAGCGGACCCTCCTGCGGATCGTCCTGGCGGGGCTGCTGCTGGGCCTGGCGGCGCTGCTGCCGCTGGAGGGGCTCTGGAAGGCCCTGGCCTTCGCCGTCCCCTGGCTGCTGATCGGCTACGACGTGCTCTGGGACGCGATCCGGGGCATCCTCCACGGCCAGGTCTTCGACGAGAAGTTCCTCATGGCTCTGGCGACCCTGGGCGCTTTCGCCATCGGCGAATACCCGGAAGCCGCCGCCGTCATGCTCTTCTATCAGCTGGGCGAGCTGTTCCAGTCCATCGCCGTGGGCCGCAGCCGCAAGTCGATCGCGGCGCTGATGGACATCCGGCCGGAGTCCGCGGTGGTCCTGCGGGATGGGGAAGAGCAGGAGGTTGATCCCGAGGAGGTCCGGCTCGGCGAGACGATCCTGGTCCGCCCCGGGGAGCGTATCCCTCTGGACGGGACGGTCCTCTCCGGCGCGGGCAGCCTGGACACCTCCGCCCTCACCGGCGAGAGCCTGCCTGTGGACGTGTGCCCCGGCGACCGGGTCTTCAGCGGCTCGATCGACATGAGCGGCGCGCTGCAGATCCGGGTGGAGAGCGTCTACGAGGACAGCACCGTGGCCAGGATCCTGGCCCTGGTGGAGGAGTCCTCGGAGAAGAAGGCCAAGGTGGAGGGCTTCATCACCCGATTCGCCCGCTGGTACACCCCCTGCGTGGTCATCGGCGCTGCGCTGCTGGCCCTGGTCCCGCCCCTCTTCGTGGGCGACTGGAGCCGATGGATCCACCGCGGCCTGATCTTCCTGGTGGTCTCCTGCCCCTGCGCGCTGGTGGTCTCGGTGCCGCTGAGCTTTTTCGGCGGGATCGGCGGCGCCGCCCGGGCGGGCATCCTGATCAAGGGCGCCAACGACCTGGAGGCTCTGGCGAAGGTGGACACGATCGCCTTCGACAAGACCGGGACCCTGACCCAGGGCAGCTTCTCCGTGGACGCGGTGCACCCCCGCGAGATGGACCCCGACGCGCTGCTGGACATCGCCGCGGCGGCGGAGAGCCGCTCGACCCACCCGGTGGCCGAGTCCATCGTGGCCGCCCACGGCGGGCACATCGATCCGGCGCGGCTGGGCGCGGTGACGGAGCTGGCGGGCCTGGGCCTGGAGGCCGAGGTGGACGGCGAGACCTTCTATGTCGGCAACGGCAAGCTCATGGACCGCGCCGGCGCAGACTGGCACGAGTGCCATCTGCCCGGCACGGTGGTCCACATCGCCCGCGGCAGCGAGTACCTGGGCCATATCGTGATCAACGATACGCTCAAGCCGGACGCCGCGGAGGCGATCGCCGCGCTGAGAGCCCTGGGCACAGCGCGGACGGTGCTGCTCACCGGCGACCGGGCCAGGGTGGCCGAGGCCGTGGCCGCGAAGCTGGGCGTGGACCAGGTCCGCGCAGAGCTGCTGCCCGCCCAGAAGGTGGAGGCCGTGGAGGAGCTGCTGGCCGGCGGCGCGAAGCTGGCCTTCGTGGGCGACGGCATCAACGACGCGCCGGTGCTGCGCCGGGCGGACGTGGGCATCGCCATGGGCGCCATGGGCAGCGACGCGGCCATCGAGTCGGCGGACATCGTGCTGATGGACGACAAGCCCTCCCGTCTGCCTCTGGCCGTGAAGATCGCCCGCAAGACCATGGGCATCGTCCGGCAGAACATCGGCTTCGCCCTGGGGGTGAAGTTCGCGATCCTGCTGCTGGGCGCTCTGGGCATCGCGGACATGTGGCTGGCGGTCTTCGGCGACGTGGGCGTGCTGATCCTGGCGATCGCCAACGCCATGCGCTGCATGCTGCCGGTGGAAAAGTAGTTTTGCGCGTTGCGTTTTGAGTCTTGCGGATAGAAGAAGGGGCGGGCCCGATGGGCCCGCCCCTCAGACTGTAGATCAAGTCGATCCGGCATCGTTTCGACAAGCATGG
>JAFZOC010000236.1 GCA_017550765.1 Oscillospiraceae bacterium | reverse complement strand
GCTACTGCCCCAGCATCGAGACCAAGGTGATGCGCTTCCCGGACAAGGAGCGACATCAGCTCTTCATCGAGCCCATGGGCCTGGATACAGAGGAGCTGTACATCCAGGGCTTCTCCTCCTCCATGCCCGAGGAGGTGCAGGTGGAGATGCTGCACACGGTCCCGGGCCTGGAGCACGCGGAGATGACCCGCTGCGCCTATGCGATCGAATACGACTGCATCGATCCCACCGAGCTCTACCCCACCCTGGCCTGCAAAAAGATCCGGGGCCTCTACGGCGCCGGACAGTTCAACGGCTCCTCCGGCTATGAGGAGGCCGCGGTCCAGGGCTTCGTGGCGGGGGTCAACGCCGCGCGGGAGATCCGGGGCCAGAGCCCGCTGATCCTCCGGCGCAGCGACGGCTACATCGGCACCCTGATCGACGACCTGGTCACCAAGGGCACCGAGGAGCCCTACCGCATGATGACCAGCCGCAGCGAGTACAGGCTCCTCCACCGGCAGGACAACGCCGACGAGCGTCTCAGCGCCATCGGCCGGGAGATCGGCCTGGTGAGCGAGGAGCGCTATCGGGCGGTGCAGGCCAAGTACGCCGCCGTGGACGCCGAGATCCGCCGTCTGGAGCAGACCCATCTGCCCCCGTCGGAGGAGCTGAACGCCCTGCTGGCGGCGCGGGGGACCGCGCCGGCGCAGACGGGCGTTTCCCTGGCGGATCTGCTGCGGCGGCCACAGCTGGGCTACGCGGATCTCGCGCCCTTCGATGGGGCGCGGCCGGAGCTCCCCAAGGCCGTCCGCCAGCAGGTGGAGATCCGGCTGAAGTACGAGGGCTACATCAAGCGCCAGCTCCGCCAGGTGGAGGAGTTCCGGCGCATGGAGGACCGGCCTCTGCCGGCGGACCTGGACTATGCGGCGATCGCGGGGCTCCGGCTGGAGGCCCGGGAGAAGCTGCAGCGGATCCGCCCGGCCAATTTCGGCCAGGCGGGCCGGATCTCCGGAGTGTCTCCGGCGGATCTGACGGTGCTGATGGTGTACATGGACCTGCAGAGGAGAGGGCCCGCAGGGGCCGACGCCCCCGGCGGCGCGCAGACACGGGAAGACCCGGCGCACAGGGCAGGAGCCGATGCCCCCGGCGGCCAGCCGGGCGCGCAGGAGACGCGGGCGAGGGAGGGACAGACATGAGAGTGGTCCTGGGCTTTTCCGGCGGCGTGGACTCCTCCGTGTCCGCCGTGCTGCTGCAGCAGGCGGGGCACGAGGTCCACGGCCTGTATATGGACAACGCGGACGCCGCCGCCCGGGAGGAGGCGGAGCGCTCCGCCCGGCGGATGGGCATCGGGCTCACCGTCGCGGATGTGCGCGCGGAGCTGGAAGAGAGGGTCTGCCGCCCCTTCACCGAGAGCTATCTCCGGGGGGAGACGCCGAACCCCTGCATCCTCTGCAACCCGGCGGTGAAGTTCCGGCGCCTGCTGGAAGAGGCGGACCGGATCGGCGCGGAGGCCGTCGCCACCGGGCACTACGCCCGGGCGGAGGGCGGCGCGCTCTGGAAGGGCCGGCCCTCCAACGACCAGAGCTACATGCTCTGCCGCCTGACGCGGGAGCAGGCGAGCCGCCTGATCCTCCCGCTGGGGGAGATGGAGAAGACCCAGACCCGCGCCCTGGCGGCGGGATGGGGCCTGCCTGCGGCGCACAAGCCCGACAGCATGGAGATCTGCTTCATCCCGGACAAGGACTATATCCGCTGGATCTCCGCGCGGACAGAGCTGCCCGGGCCGGGGGACCTGGTCTTCCACGGCCGGATCGTGGGCCGGCATGAGGGCATCCATCGCT
>JAFZOC010000235.1 GCA_017550765.1 Oscillospiraceae bacterium | reverse complement strand
GCACGGCCAGCAGCGCCAGCGCCCCCAGGCAGAGCCCGGCGGACAGCAGCTGCGACACGCGCAGACCGGTATGGCCGATATAGAGGCTGTCGGTGCGCAGCCCCTCGATCCAGGCCCGGCCCAGGCCGTACCAGAGCAGGTACAGCAGGAAGGCCTGGCCGTCGTAGTGGCGGTGTCCCTTCCGCTCCCAGATGATCAGTGCGATCAGGCCGATCAGGTTCCACAGGCTCTCGTAAAGGAAGGTGGGGTGGACGTAGATGGTATGTCCGCCGGGGTCGGTGAGGCCCATGCGGCAGAAGACGGTGGTCTCCGCGCCGAAGGCCTCGCGGTTCATGAAATTGCCCCAGCGGCCGATGATCTGCCCGATCAGCAGCCCGTAGATGCACAGATCCAGCATGGCGGCCGGAGGGATCTTCTTGTGGCGACAGACGAAGTAAGCCGTGGCCACGCCCCCGATGATGCCGCCGTAGATGGCGAGGCCCCCTTCCCATACGGCGAAGACGGACAGGGGCCGGCCCCGGAAGTCCTCCAGCCGGAAGAGCACGTAATAGAGCCGCGCGCAGACGATCACGATCGGGATCAGCCAGATCATCAGGTCGTAGAAGTCGTCGGAGCTGATGCCGAAGCGCTTGCCGGCCCGGGAACAGTAGGCGCCGGCCACCAGGAAGCCCGCGGCGATCAGCACGCCGTAGAGATAGATCTTATGTCCGAAGACCAGGAAAAAGGCGGGCGGGTCCAGGTCGTAGATCCCCAGGAAGGGGAAGCTGATCGTGGACTCCCGCTGGATGGTCTGGAGGATCTCGCTGAGGAACTGGGTCATCTCATTCCCTCCTTGGCTGGATGATGGAGATCGCGAGCCGCGCGGGGTCCAGCTCCTTGCGGAGGAAGGCCTCGCACTCGGCGATGTCGATCTGGGGCAGCAGGGCGAAGGCGTCCAGGGGGCACCAGCCCTCGAAGAGGGTCTCCGCCAGGGCGACGCAGAGGCTGGCCGGGTCTTCCAGGCCCCGGAGACGCGCCCCCAGCGAGGCGCGCTTGGCCCGCTCGAAGGCCTTGGGGCCCAGTCCCTCCAGGTCCAGCCGCAGCAGCTCCCCGCGGAGCAGGGTCAGGACGTCCTTGGGCGACGCGCTCTCGCCGCCCAGGAGGAAGGTCCCGGTGCCGGCGGAGAAGTCGACCTCCACGTCGAAGCTCCGGTCGATGAGGCCGTCGGCGTACAGGCGCTGGTACAGGGAGGAAGTGGGGCCGGCCAGCAGCCGCAGAGCCAGGGACGCCACCAGCCGCTGCCGCAGCATGTCCTCCCCGCGGAGGGCGGGGGCGATCTTGGCGCCGATCAGGAACTGGGGCGCAGAGACGTCCATCTCCGCCTGGTGATAGAGCTCCAGCGGCCGGGGGCCCTCCGGCTCTCCCAGGTCGGGGACGGGGATGCTGCCGGCCTCGGCGGGCAGTTCCTCCCGGGCGATCCGGAAGACCAGCTCCGGGTCCACGTCGCCCACGACGCACAGGCACATGTTGCTAGGGGCGTAGAAGCTCTCGTAGCAGAGCCGGAGCATCTCGGCGTCGATCTGGGCGATGCTCTCCAGCGTGCCGGCCACCCGCTCCCGGATGGGATGGTGCTCGTAGAGCTGGCGGAGCAAGTTGTAGTACAGGGCTACGTCGGGGTCGTCCTCGCCCTCCAGGATCTCCTGGGCGACGATCGGCCGCTCCTTCTCCACGGCCTCCTCCGTGAGATGGGGGGTGGCGACCAGGTGCAGCAGCAGGCGCAGGTCCTCCTCGAAGCGGTCGGTGCACTCCAGATAGTAGCAGGTGATATCGGCGGAGGTGAAGGCGTTGGGGTCGGCGCCGTTGGCGTACAGGCGCTGCAGGGCCCCGTCCCCGTCGGGCAGGTCGAAGCTCTTGTGCTCCAGGAAATGGGCCACGCCCGCCGGGAGCTCCACCAGCTGCCCGTCCCGGTAGAAGCGGCGGTGGGCGCCGCCGAGACCTGCGGCGAAGACGATGGAACGGCTGCTGTAGCCGGGGGTGGGCAGCACCCGCAGGCGCAGGCCGTTGGGCAGGGCCCCCTCGTACAGGACCATGCCGATCGCAGGATAGGCTCTAGTCTCCATCTTCCTCCTCCGTTCCGCCGCTCTTCAGGAGATAGATCAGATCCAGGTCCACGCTCCGGGCGATCTGGACCAGGTCTTCCCGGCTCACATCCTCCACCAGGGCGGCCAGCTCCAGCGGCCCGCAGTCCGAGCCGTCCAGGATCTGGGACAGGTAGAAGCCCTCCAGCTCGCCCTGGCTGTCGCACAGGGCCCGCAGATCCGAGGCCACCGCGGCTTTGGCGGCCCTGAGCTCCTCGTCGGAGATATCGCCCTCCGCCATGGCGCGCAGCTGGGCGAAGATCTCCTCCCGCACCGCGTCCAGCGCCTCGCTGTCGATCCCGGCACTGACCAGCAGCAGGCCCTTGTGGCTCTCCAGCATGGAGTCGGCATAGTAGCAGAGGCCCCGCTCCTCCCGGACCTTGCGGAAGAGCTTGGAGCTGCCGCCGCCGCCGAAGACGGCGTTGAAGACCTGCAGGGCGGCCAGGTCCGGCTCCTCCATGCACTCGCCAAGGCGCCAGCCGATCGCCAGCTTCCCCTGGCCCACGTCCATGGTCTCCTCCACGAAGCGGGGGGCGGCCTCCAGGGCGTTCATGCGCACGTCGGTGCCGATGTCGTCGTCGATCTCGCCCCGGGGCAGGGTGCTCAGCGCGTCCCGCAGGAGGGAGACCAGCTCCTTCTTCCGGGCGCGGCCGCAGTAGAAGATCTCCACCGGGCTCTGCTGCAGCAGACTGTGGTACTGCCGGGTGAGCTTCTGATAGCGGATCGCCTCGCAGCTGCTCTCGTCGCCCAGGCGGCTGACGGCGTAGCTCTCATAGCAGCACATCTCCTCCACGCAGCGCTGCATGGCATAGCTGCGCTTGTCGTTGAGACGGCTGCGGATGGCCTCCAGCATCTTCTCCCGCTCGCTGTCCACATACTGGGGCAGCAGCAGGCCGCCCCGGGTGGCGGGGGAGAGGAGCATCTCGCCCAGGAGGGAGACGGCGTCCCGCAGCAGATCCCGGCCCTCCGGCAGGAAGGCCCCCTCCGGGATGCTGGCGTAGAAGCCCAGACACTGGATCTCGCCGATCCGGCGCACCACCGGGGCGATCGCCGCGCCGTAGAGCTCCTCCATCCGGGCGTAGAGCGCGCCCATGTCCGGATAGCGGATGGTCCCCCGGCGCAGCACGTAGGGGATCAGCGCGTTCAGGGACGCGGTCTCCCGCTGCAGCTGGGTCAGGAGCGTGAGACTGAGGCAGGCGGTCTTGAACTTCTCCGTGCGCAGATGGCTCAGCCATACGCCCGGCATGATCTGGGTCCGTGTCAGCTCCATGGTGCACCTCCGGATCTCATAGATGTGACATTATACCATATCTGTGAGGAAATGGGAAGAGCAGGCGAGGAAAGATCGGCCGCGCCCGGCGGCGAAAGAGAGGGAGCCCCGCCGCGAACGAGGTCGGAGCTCCCGGAGCGAGGCGGGGGCGACGGGATCGCAACGGCGGCGGGGCCGACAGGGAGACGGGATCGTAATGGAGGTGGGCCGACAGGGCGGTGCGCTGCCTTCAGGCGGGAGAGACCGGCCCATCCCAGGGTAGACCGTCCACGGTGAGGACGCCGTCCGCGGCGCAGATCTGACGCCCCTTCCAATAGAGCGAGAAGTCCGGCGGGTCCTCGGGGAGCAGGAGCTGCCCGTCCCGGAGTTCCAGGCCCAGCAGATCCTCCAGCACGACGCGCAGGAGCCAGCCGGCGGAGCCCGTGTACCAGGTCCAGCCGGCCTCGCCCTCGCGGCCCGGCGCGGCGGAGACGTCCGCGGCCAGCACGAAGGGCTCCGCCTCCCAGACGCGCAGATCGTGCTCTTCCGGCAGGACCGTCCGCAGCAGGCGCAGCCCGTCCTCCCGGCGGCCCCGGCGGAAACAGGCCCGGGCCAGCCAGAGGGCGGCGTGGGTATACTGCCCGCCGTTCTCTCGCCAGCCCCTGCCGTAGCCCAGGATGCTGCCGGGGCTGCGCTCGTCCTCCCCGAAGGGCGGATCGAAGAGCCGGACCAGGCCGTGCTCGGCGTCCACCAGCCGCCGGAGGGCGGCGTCCAGGGCGGCGTCTGCCCGCTCCGGCGTCGCGTAGGGGCTCAGGGCGGCGAAGGCCTGGGGCAGGGCGAAGATCCTCTCCTCGCCGCCCAGAGGCTCCCCGTCTGCCCAGAAGCCCCGCGGGTACCAGCGGCCGTTGAAGGCGGCGTCGGCCGCCTGGCCCAGTTGGCGGGCGAGGGAGCGGAAACGCTCCGCCCCCGGCTGCCCCAGCCGCTCCAGGAGCTCTGCGAAGCCGTCGGCGCAGAGGGAGAGGGCCCAGCCCAGCCAGACGCTCTCCCCGTCCACGGCGTCCAGCGCGTCGTTCCAGTCGCCGCTGCCGAAGAAGGGCAGACCGTGGGGCCCCGTGCCCCGGGCGATACAGCGCTCCAGCGCCGCCCGGGCATGGGCCAGCACGGGCCCGGAGCCCTCCGGGACGGGCGTCTCGTAGCGGTCCCGCTCCTCCGGACGGAGGGGCGGCGAGGACCGCCAGGGCTCCTCCCGGGCGCAGAGCCCCAGGTCCCCGGTGGCCCGGACATAGGCGCAGAGGGCCCAGGGCAGCCACAGCAGATCGTCCGAGCAGCGGGTGCGCACGCCCTTGTCCCCCTGGGGGAGGGGGTGCCACCAGTGCATCACGTCCCCCTCCCGGTACTGGTGCCGGCAGGCATCCGCGATCCGCTCCCGGGCGTAGACCGGGTCCAGGGGCAGCAGGGCCACCGCGTCCTGGAGCTGATCCCGAAAGCCGTAGGCACCGGCGCTCTGATAGAGGCTGCCCCGGGCCATGAGCCGGCAGGCCAGGACCTGATAGGGCGCCCAGGGCCAGAGACAGCGGTCCAGGAACGCCAGGCCCGTGCGCAGGCGCAGATCCCCCAGCAGCCGCTGCCACTGGGCGCGGACCTCCGCCCCGGCGGAGAGGGCGGCCCCGGGGCGCAGCAGCGGCCGCAGCTCCGCCTCCGAGACGCAGCCGCAGACCAGCACCGTCAGCTCCTCCGCCTCCAGGCGCAGTTCCATGGCGGGGGGCGTGAAGTCGGTGCGGCAGCTGGACGGAACGCTGCAGCCGGCCAGGAAGCGCAGGCCTTCCCGGCCGCTCTCGGCGTTCTCGGCCCAGAAGAGGCCGTCCTGTACGCCGCAGCGCAGGGAGCCGGCGTCCCCGGAGCTGAGACAGGGCTGCAGCAGCCAGCGCAGAGACAGGCCCTGGGCGCCGCGGAGGATCAGCACCCGCAGCGCCTGCCAGGGCAGGAGGAAGAGCTCCGTGACCACGGTCCGGCCGCCCAGCTCCTTCTCCCAGCGGGCCAGGCCCGGGGCGAACTGCACCCGGCAGGGGAGACCGTCGTTGGCGGCGAAGAGGCTCATCGGCCGGCCATCCAGCTCGGCCCAGATCTGCTCCCGGCCCGCCGTGGCCCGGAGATCCTCCGTCGGCGCCACGAGCCGCAGCTCCCGGGCGTTGTCCAGCCACAGCGCCGCCGGCCCGCAGTCGCAGACCACGGCGCTGAGAGGACCGTTGGAGAGCACCAGCTGCCAGGCCCGGGGGGGCAGCGGCGGCGTCCGGAAGGAGAAGGCGTCGTCGCCCCAGCTGTGCTCCGGCAGGACGCCCCGCTCCCGGGGCGCGCCGAGGGACGGCGCCTGGGCCGGCGGGAAG
>JAFZOC010000234.1 GCA_017550765.1 Oscillospiraceae bacterium | reverse complement strand
GGGAGGACGCCCGCCGAAGGCGCGGATGCCGCGGCCTGAAGCCGGGGCGGCCGTCAGCGCGGGAGATAAGGAAAGACGGGGCGGGCCGGATGGCCCGCCCCGTCTTCCGGGTCCGAGGTCGACGTATCGTGCCTGCGGTCGGGATGTATGCGCGGGGAAGGATCGCCCTGCCGGCGGTCGCCGACGGGGCCGGGGCCGTGCCGTTCTGCGGTCAGCCGGCGGCGATCAGCTTCTGCTGGACGCGGGCGGTGACCTCCAGGTAATAGGCCCATTCGGCCTGGCTCATCTCGCTGGCATCCATGGCGTTGATCTTTTCCGCGAACTCGTTGTAGCGGCTCAGCAGTCCGGCGTACTCCGCCAGCATGCTCGTCGCGCTGCCGGGGTCGGCGCTGGCGTAGCGCCCCATGAAGGCGATGTACTCGTCCATGAAGGCCTCGTAGGAGTCCAGAAATGCTTTGATCTCCGGCCGGATCTCGTTCGGGCCCGGGGCCCCGACGGGGCTGGCGGCGTCCTCCGGGACCGCCGAGGGCACGGCGCTCTCCGCCGCCGGCCTGACTGTGGCGCGGGGCGATGAGGTCGCCGCGGGCTCGCTGCGCCCGGCGCTGCCCGACTTGTCCGCGCGCCCGCCGGCCCGGCTCCAAAGGCTCACCGCGACCACCGCGATCAGGGCCCAGAGCCACCAGCGCCGGAAGATCGACTTCTTCGCCCGCCTGGGCCGGCTCGCGGGCTCCGGCTGCGCCACCGGGGCGCTGCGCTGGGGAGCCCCTCCTGTCGGAGCTCCGCACGCCGGGCAGAACTTCGTCCCCTCCGGCAGTTCCGATCCGCAATTGCTGCAAAATGCCATGTTCGTTCCTCCTCTCAAAGATCCAAAGACTTGTCCTGTCTGCCGGCCCTCTGCGGGGCCGTTCTATCATCCTAGCAGGCTCTCGCCCGGATCGCGTCCACGTTCTGTGGACCGAGGGAAGGGACGGCCCGGACAGTCCCGGACGGCCAGGCCGCAGAAGCCCTGGCGGCGCCGTCCAGGGCCGGATGAGGGGTGAGGGGGGTGGGGCCCCCTCACGTTTCGATCCCCGTGACCTAACACGTCACGGGGATCGTTCTGCTCATGGGAGCCCATGGACAGGGGGCGCGTGGCCGCAGGCGCAGGCGGTCGTCCGTCGGACCCCCGGCGGCGGCTCTGGCGCGGCTGGGGGCGTGGCCGCGGGCGCAGGCGGTCGTCTGCGGCGCTGCCGATACGTCCCGCTCAGACGGTCTCCGGTCGCCAGAGCTCCCGGCCGGCGCGCCGGATCCGCCTCGCCAGGCGGTTCCCCAGCCGGGCGAAGGACGCCATCATCTCCGCGCCGATCCGGGCGTTGCTCTCCGGCCCCAGACCGTTGGGGACCATGTCCAGAAGGTAGCGCAGGGCAAGGAGATAGTCCGCCGCGTAGGCCCAGCGGGGCGAGGCCTTCAGGAGCCGGAGCAGCGCGAAGAACTTGCGCTGGTGCTCCGGATCGTCCAGCTCCCGGACAGCGGCCTGCCGTTCTCGGTCCAGGGCGGGGCTCTCTTCGCGCCGGGCGAGCTCCGTTTCGATGTCCCGGTCCAGCTGCCGGTCCGTTCTCCGCAGCAGCGCCAGCGGGGCGCTCTCGGCGTCGAGGAGCTCGGGGGCCCTGTGCAGCATCAGATGCAGCAGACACCAGAGGGACAGGGTGTTGGCGACGGCTTCCATGCGGCCGGGGCCCTCGGTCACGTCTTCGTAGGCGTCCAGCGCGTCGAAGAGCAGAGCAGCGCCCTGCCCGCTGTCCGGATGACCCGGCGCGAAACAGGCCCACAGGGATCTGTGCGCCTGCAGGCCCCGGCGGAAAGGCTCGCTCTCCAGGGCCTGCTCGGTACAGAACACGGGCAGCATCGTCCGCAGGACGCTGCGCAGGGCCTGCGGGTCCGGAGCCACGCGCAGCAGGGCAGACTGGTCCTCGCAGAGCAGTTCCTCCACGGAGCAGGCCAGATGCTCCGCGATCCGGGCCAGCAGTTCGGGCTTCGGCATGCGGCGGCCGCACTCGTAGTTGGAGATGGCGTTCTTGGAGATCCCCAGGGCCAGGGCCATCTCCTCCTGGGTCTCACCATAGGCCTCCCGGAGACAGCGGAGGTTGCTGGCAAAGATCTCTTCTCGGGTCATGGTCTTCTCCTTCCTCTGGCAGCGGGGCAGGCGGGGCGAGGCCCGTGCGCCTGCCCTGCGGGCCCCGTCGGGCGCACAGGCCGCGGGTACAGGATACCGCGCCGCGGTCCGCCCGTCGTCCACAGAGCGTGGACCGTCCGACACAGGCCGGGGCTGGCGCGGAAGGGGCTTCCCTCCGCGCGTCCGCTGTGGTATGCTGAGAGCGAGACAAGAACGGGAGGGGACCGAAATGATCGTCGATCTGGGCAACAGGGCAGTCAACAACTATCTGATCTCGTACGAGGGGGGCTACATCCTGATCGACACGGGATACGCCGGGGGCTTCCCGCGCTTTCGGAGGAAGCTGGCGGCGCGGCGCATCCGGCCGGAGGAGATCCGCTATGTGTTCCTGACCCACGCCCACGACGACCACGCGGGCTTTCTGAACGAGGTGCTGGAGCTGACCGGCGCGCAGGCGATCGTCCACCCTGCGGCCATCCCGCGGCTGCAGACCGGCCAGAACTCCTTCCAGGGGGGCTGCTCCAACGGGCTGGCCTGGCTGTTCTGCCAGGTGCTGGCCCTGTGCGGCCACGGGGAGCACCGCTATCCGCCGATCGAGGAGCGCTTCCTGGACCGGCTGGTGCCGGTGGACTCGGAGCGTTTCCGGCAGCTGCAGTTCCCGTACCCGGTCATCGAGGCCCCGGGACACACCGCCGACCATATCGCGCTGCTGGCGGGGGACGCGCTGTTCTGCGGAGACGCGGCCATGAACGGCTTCCCCAGCCTGCGGCGCACCACGATCTGGATCGAAGATCTGCCGCAGTTCAGACGTTCCTGGGAGACGATCCTGGCCCTGGGGCCGCTCACGCTGTACCCCGCCCACGGCAGGCCCTTCCCCTCCGAAGATCTGCGCAAGTACCGGAAGAGCCTGGACACGGTCCGGCTCCGGCCTCTGCGGTCCGCCGGAGGAGCGGAGGGCTGACGCCGACGGAAGATGAGAAGGGAGGCGCCGCGCCGATGCGCGGCGTCTCCCTCAGCTTGTCAAAGAAGTCCCGTCGGGGCTCTTTTGACTGCGCTCATCCCGCCGGGCATTTTGGCCGAACACAAAATGCCATTATCTGAAAAAGCCTGATGCGATCGGGCTTTTTCAGACGGCGGGCTATCGGAACGCGAGGCGGGCCTTGCCCCCTCGCGCTCCCCCGCGGCCCTGTCACATAAGGGCCTCGAATGGCTTTTTGACATTCTCGGGGAGGCGCCGCGCCGATGTGCGGCGCCTCCCTGCTTTTGCCGATCTTGCCGAGCGCTGCCCCGGCCGGGAGGGCTTGCGGAGACCGGAGCGGTCCGGACAGCGGTCAGGCGCCCTGCCGCGTGAGTTCCGGCGCGGGGCCGGCCAGGATCTCCAGAGCGGCGGCCCGGTCCGTCAGATAGGGACGCACCGCCTCTTCGCCCACCAGCACGGGCATCCGGTCATGGGTCTCGAGCATGGAGGCATTGGCCGCCCGGGTGAGGATGACGAAGCGATAGATCCCGTCGACCTGCTCGTAGAGCCCGCAGAGGTAGAAGACGGGCAGCTCGTCCACGGTGAAGAGGTACTTGGTCTTGGCGGGGTCCCGGCCCCACTCGTAGAATCCCGTGGCCGGTAGGAGGATCCGCCGCTCCTGGAAGCTCCGGGAGAAGGTCTTCTTCTCCGCGGCCGTCTCCGCCCGGGCGTTCAGGAGCAGCTTCCCGTCGGAGAAGCCCGGGAGCCCGAAAGTCGCGGGTACGGCGACGATCTTCTCGCGCCGGGCGATCATGGCCGGGGCGGGGTCACCGGGGAAGATCTCCCCGGTCTTGTACTTGCCGGGCCACTTCCGCTCCATCGCGTCGGCGATGGCGTCCGCTTTTTCGCTGCCCCGGGGCATGCTGTAATAGTATCGGCAGCACATGGTGATCGCCTCCTCGCTGTTTTCGCAAGACCTTCAGGGCTTGGGCTCGTCGTCCAGGATCTGCCGCAGGCAGAGGGCGGCTTCCTGCACGTCTCCCAGGGTGACGGCCTCCCCGTCGCCATAGCGGGCCTTCAGATACAGCTCCCGCAGCCGCCGGGCGGCGGGGGAGAGGCTGATCTGCTCGGCTCCGTCCAGGATCTCCCGGGAGGTGCTGACCTTGCGGATGGGCACCCCGCGTTTTCGCATCAGCAACATATATCGTCGGTAGAGCGCTCGGATCTGCCGGGCCTTCGCCGGTCCGGACCTGCTCTCGGCCTTCCGCCGCTGCCCCTTCACACGTACGCCCTCCTCCGTCTCCTCGAAGAGGGAGCCCGCCTCCGTCTTTGCGCGTACGCGGTGGACGCGGACCAGGATCAGGACCAGCACCGCGATCGCCAGGACCGCCAGCAGCACGAACAGACCGAGCCTGCGCAGCTTCTCAAGGAGCTCCGGGTCGAGCTCCCAGTCCGGCCCGACCTGGGGCGGGGCGGTCCATTCGGGCGCTGCGTCCTCCGCCTCCGCCGGGCTCAAGGTCGGTCTCGGCCGCTCCGTGGGCGTCGGCACAGCCGGGTCGATGGGGAAGAAAAAATTGACCAGCTGGGCGAGGGCGCGCCGCAGCGGGGGGAGCAGAGAGACCGTGACGGGCTCCAGCAGACGCAGCAGCTGCCAGAGCAGCAGCGAGCAGCCCGCGGCCAGCAGCGGGGCGCCGATCACGACGGCTCCGTTGGCCAGATCCCAGCGCAGGCCCATCTCCGCGTTCATCTGCAGACGGCGCATGGCGAACACGCCCAGATAGAGGAAGGCCGCAGCGTAGAGCATGCCGGGCATAAGGAGCAGCATGCCGGGCGTGACCGAGTTGAGGATCACACTGGAGACCGCCGAGAAAAGATAGAGCAGCAGCATGGCCCGGTAGTTGCGGCGATAGCTGTGCAGCCAGACGGAAAAGCGCCCTGCCGTCAGCACCAGGATCAGGTACAGCCAGGCCAGGACCGAAAAGATGAGCGGGAAGCCCACAGGGCTGCGCAGGAATGCCAGCCCCGGCAGCAGCGCGAGCACGAAGCGCAGCGGCGCCCAGGGGCAGTAGACCGCGGCCAGGGACACCAGGAGGCTCGCCGCCGCGAACAGG
>JAFZOC010000233.1 GCA_017550765.1 Oscillospiraceae bacterium | reverse complement strand
GTCCTCCTCGGTGATGCCGTACATGTCGTGGAGGATGCTCATCACCGCCAGCTTCACCCGGTCCTTGCCCTCGTCGGCGTAGGGCGCGGAGCCCAGCAGGATGTTCAGGCCCTCGCCGGTGAAGCCCTCGGCCAGGGTCTTCTTCATCTGGTCGGCGGCCAGGTGGGGCAGCAGGTCCGTGATGACGAACTTGGGCTCGTCCTTCTCCCGGCCGATGACCACGTCGATCACCTCGCCGCTCTTCAGCGCCACGGCGCCGTGGAGCTCCAGGGGGATGGTCACCCACTGGTACTTCTTGATGCCGCCGTAGTAGTGGGTCTTGAAGTAGGCCAGCTCGTCCTGCTCGTACAGGGTCACCTGCTTGAGGTCGATCCGCGGGGAGTCCACATGGGCCCCGGCGATCACCGCGCCCTCGGAGAGGGGCTTCTTGCCGACCACGGCCAGGATCAGGGCCTTGCCCCGGTTGTTCTTGTAGATCTTGTCGCCGGGCTTGAGGGCCATGCCGGGCTCGTAGGCCACGAAGCCCTCCTTCTCCGCCAGGGCGATGGCGTTGCGGACCGCCTCCCGCTCCATGCGGGACGCGTCCAGGTACTCCATGTAGCCCCGGCAGTACGCCTCCGCCTTCAGGCGCTCCTCGGTGTCGATGCAGTCGTAGCCGTTCTTCTGCTCGTAGAAAAGCTTGCTTCTGAGTTCATCCATGGTGCAGTCTCTCCTCCAAAATTTTGTCGATATGTGAAATGAAAGTCGCTTCATCTCCATCGTTGGCCAGGACCACGTCGCAGCGCTCCCGGAGATAGCGGTCCGGACGCTGGGCCCGGACGCGCAGCCGCGCATAGTCCCGCGAGATGCCGTCCCGGGCCACGATCCGCGCGATCCTGGTCTCCTCGTCGGCGGTCACGCCGATCGTCCAGTCGCAGCGCTCTGCCAGAGGGCTCTCGAAGAGCTCGCTGGCGTCGATCGCTGCCAGGGTCCCGCCGGCCATGGCGTGCCCGCGCAGGCGGCGGCGCACCTCGGCGGCGATGGCCCGGTGGGCGATGGCGTCCAGGTCCCGGAGATCGGCGTCGGAGCGGAACACGATCGCCCCCAGGGCCTTCCGGTCCAGAGCGCCTTGGCGCACCGTGCCGGGGAAGCGCGCCCCGATCTCGTCCAGCAGGGCCGCGTCCGTCGCCAGCAGTTCATGATACACCGCGTCGCAGTCGATCGTCAGGGCGCCGCGCCGCTCGAGGGCCCGCAGGGCGGTGGTCTTGCCGCTGCCGGAGCCGCCGGCGATCCCCACGACCTCCATCCCGTCCGCCAGGGCGTCGGCGATCTCCTCCGCGGGCAGGGCCCCCTGCCGCAAGATCCGATAGGGCGCGGCGCTCATGTCCAGGAGGGTGGACTCCCGGCCCAGGTCGCAGGGCCCCCCGTCCACCACCGCGGCGATCTGCCCGTCGAAGGACGCCAGGACCTCCCCCGCCGTCCGGGGGCTGGGCGCGCCGGAGCGGTTGGCCGAGGGCGCGGCGAAGGGGACGCCGGCCAGGCGCAGGAGCTCCAGGGTCAGGGGGTG
>JAFZOC010000232.1 GCA_017550765.1 Oscillospiraceae bacterium | reverse complement strand
GCAGAGGCTGTCCGTAGCGCCGGCAGTAGCGTTGCCGCAGGCGGCCATGCCGGTGATCACCACATCACCGCTGCCGCAGTACAGGCCGCAGTGACCGGAGTCGAGATAGATGAGATCGCTGGTGATGCTGACAGGGCCCATGGTCTTGATGCCGTAGGAGCCCGAGATGTCATAGCAGTCGATCTCCAGCGAGCCGGTGGCGTTGAGGCCGTTCTCGGCGTAGATACAGGTATCCCCGCTGTCTCCGGTGAGCGTGACAGACAGCCTGCCGTTGATGGTCAGGGCGCCGTCCTGCACATAGATGCCGAATGCGCTGCCGGTCCTGATCGACAGCCCCTTGTCGGGCGTGGAGATGATCAGATCGCCGGTGTTCGCGTAGATCACCGCGTCGTTATACGTCCCGGTCGCCGTGGGCGCCGCAGCGAAGCTCAGGGCGTTGGTCGACGCGTCGAAACTCACCGCGCCGTCGCCCAGGACATCGCCGGCGTTAGCGTCGGTGACCTGCACGCCGTAGACCCAAAGGGGATATGTACCGTCTTCATTCGGTTCCGCCTCAACAGAGGCCGCTTCCGAAGTGATCGTCCCCTCGGACGCTTCGTCGGCAGGGATCGCTTCGATCTGCCCTTCGCTTTCCGCGCTGGCAGTCACAGCGACCGCCGGGAAAAGCGTGAAGAGCATGAGCAAGGTCAGAAGAGATGCCAGAAGTCTTTTTTTCCGCATAGATGAACCCCCTTCGCTCTTTCTCGAAGCGTGCACCACCGTGGTGCATGACGTTCCACTTCGAGTTGATGATACAAAGCAATGACCATATTATGTCAATCATATACTTTGTATATAAGATAACACGAGGCGCAGCAGAAATCAAGCGATACTATCGTAGTTTTTACATTTCTTTCAAGTCTCTCCGGCATGTGCGCGCTCTTTCGACCTTCTGTGACGGGAACGGTCATAACAAAAGCGAGGCGCTGACGCGCCTCGCCCGCGGGCGATATTTTTTCGTTCGAAAAAACTCTCGTTCCACTTGACAGATCTCTCGTTTTGTCGTATCCATATTACGATACCTTCATCGGGCGGCATGCCGGATGTCTCCCGTCTCTGTCTATCACCAGCCGAGATCCTGTCCGGACCTAGTATGTGCCGATTGTCCCGGGAACTGTCATGCAATATCTTCCTGCCGAAAGGAGCTCACCATGGATAGCTACACCTGGATCCTGATCGCGGTCGCGGCGATCGTTCTGATCTTCATACTCGTGCGTTCTGTCGCCAAGCCGATCGGCAAGATCCTCGGTATCATCCTGCATGCCGCTTTGGGCTATGCTCTGCTTTTCCTGTTCAACTTTTTCCTTGGCGACGTACTGTTCACCTTACCGCTGAACTTGGGGACCTGCCTGGTGGCAGGCATCGGCGGCATCCCCGGCGTGATCCTGCTGATCCTCTTCCACATCTTCTTCTGAACGGCGTATGCTGTCCGCGCGGATATGCCCATCGCGCTCATCCTGCTCGAATACAACGACTTGCAGACCTTCGTCGTCAAAACGAGCCCCGCTTTAATAGCGGGGCTCGTTTTCCGTATCGGTCGCCAGGCCGCGTGATATTAGACCTCTTCCACCTGCACCACATCTTCGAGCGCCTGCAGGTCTCGCAGCAGGTCTTCGTCCAGCTTTTTCCGCTGTCCACGGACAGTCAGGATCGCGCAGAAGACCGGAGCGCCTTCCTCGGCGGAAGTGCGCGTGATCTCAAGGTCGCCCAAGATCGTATCCTTTCTCTTCGTGACCTCCAGGATCTTTTCGATGCACTCGGCCTTCTTGTACTCCACATAGAGCCGCGCTTCTTCCTGTTTGGTCATAAAGCGGTATTCGATCTTAACGAGGACCAGTTCCGCCAAAAGCACCATCGCGGTCGAAAAGAGCGCGCATTCCAAGTATCCCGCCCCGCACGCCAGGCCGATGATCGCCGCAGCCCAGAGGCCGGCGGCTGTGGTCAAGCCCTTGACGCGGCGGTGCTTCGTCACGATGATCGTCCCTGCGCCGATGAAACCGATGCCTGTTATGACCTGCGCGCTCAATCGCGCGACATCCGTATAGAGGTGCATCACCTGATAGAGGTACAGGTTCGTGAGCATCGAGATCGCTGCGCCCAGGGCGATCAGGATGTGCGTACGGAAGCCTGCCGCTCTGCGCTTGAACTCCCGCTCGAGACCGATCAGGCCGCCGCACACCACCGCGGCGATCATACGGACGAACACGGCTAGGAAAGTCATCTCACGGATCGGATCAAAAAAAGAGAACATCGCCGGCCTCCTTTACACTTCCTCGACGGCCAGGATCCCGTCGAGCATCGAGATCTTCGCGAGGAGCTCGGTATGCTGCTGTCGCTGCTGCAGGTGGACGCTGAATGTGGCGCTGAGCTTCCTCGATCCGTTCTCGCTCTTGTCGATATCCACCTCATAGAGCAGCATCCCCGTGTCTTTCATCCGTCGGATCAGCCCTCCCAGGTGTTCTGCGCTGGCCAGTTCCACATAGATGTGCATATTGCGGGACTTGGAGACGATCAGGACTTCCAGCTTCGGCAGCAGCTGCATGGATATGGTGACCAGCACGAAGCCGATCAGCATGCACTCATAGAACCCTGCACCGATGGCAAGGCCCGCGCAAGCAGATGTCCACAGGCAGGAGGCCGTGGTCAGGCCTTTCACCTTCTTGCGGTCTGTCACCATGATGGTGCCGGTGCCGATGAAGCCGATACCGCTAATCACATTCGCGCTCAGGCGGACCAGATCCGTTCGCTGGCCCACGATGGCAAAGTCCTCTGACCATTGGGTCTTCAGCATCAAGTCCAGGTACTGGCTCAGGATCGCCGTGACCGCCGCGCCGAGGGCCACCAGCATATAGGTCCGGAAACCCGCCGGTCTGCCCTTCCGCTCTCTGTCCAGGCCGATCAGTCCGCCCATGTGCAGCGCAAGGACGATGCGCAGCATCATGGACGCGATATCCAACCCCCGAAAAGATGCTAGGATCGCTTGCATATGTGATCCTCCTTTTCAAACAGGCTCTCCAACAGGGCCGGGAGCTCCGCGAGATCCCGGATGGTATGGTCAGGACAGATATCCGGCCGAGTCGGACGGTCCCATGGATCGTACCAGCAGGTCCGGATCCCCGCGTTGAGGCCGCCCCGGATGTCTGAGGTCAGGCTGTCGCCCACGATGATCGCCCGGTGCGGGTCAAGATCCTGTATACGGGAAAAGCAGAGGTCGAAATAACGTCTGCTCGGCTTATCCGCGCCCAGCTCTTCCGAGATGAAGATCCCGTCCATCCACTTCGCCAGTCCGGCGCTCTCGATCCTGGAGGCCTGTACCGCAGCGCTGCCATTGGACGCCAGATACAGCCCATACCGTCCGTGGAGCGTCTGCAAGAGCGCCTCTGCGCCGGGCATGAAGCGATGCCCGACGCCAAGGCCCCTCTCGTAAGCGTCGCAGACCCGTTCCGGCGAGGCGTCGATCCCGTATTCCCGGAACAGGATCCCGAAACGCGAGGTCAGGACCTCTTCGCGGCTCAGAGCGCCCTCTTCCAGCAGTTCCCACTGGCGGCAGTTGATCGCGCGATACCGGCGGTGCATCTCCTGCGTGAGTTCTACCCCCACGGCGCGGAGCGCCTCACGGAGAGAGCGCTCTTCCGCCCACCGGAAATCCAGGATCGTATCATCCAGATCAAGGAAAACAGATGCGATCTTCATAGTGCGCGCAGTGCCTCTGCGATCGTCTCGAAATGCATCCCCCGGGAAGCCTTGACCAGGACTTGGTCGCCGGGCCGGATGAGCTCCGGGAGCGCACGGATCAGGCTCTCCTTGTCCGGATACCAGCGGCCCGCATCTCCCGCGCCCTTCGCGGTCTGCTCGCTCAAAGGTCCCGTGCAGAGAAGGAGCTCCACACCTTTCTGCGCAGCATATGCGCCGATCTGCCGATGCAATTCCCCTTCTGTCTCGCCGAGTTCCAGCATATCGCCCAGGATGCAGACATGGCGGCCTTTCAGCCCCGTCAGAGAATCGATCCCGCAGCGCACAGAGTCCGGATTGGCATTGTAACTGTCGTCGATCAGCATGAACTTCTCTGTCCTGGTGACAGCCGAGCGGCTCCCCACCGGCACATAGCGGGAGATGCCGGCAGCGATCTCGTCGTCGCTCAGGCCGAGCTCGATGCCTACGGCAGCGCCTTCCAGCGCAGCATAGATCATGTGCTGTCCGAAGGCCGGGATCGCGGCAGGGATCTTTCGGTCCCCAAATACGATCGTACAGGTATAGCATCCGTCCCGATCCACGCGGATGTCTACGGCGCGGATCTCGCAGTCTTCCCCGATCCCGAAACGCAGGACGCGCTGTCTGCATCTGAGCCCGGCGAGAAGATCGTCGTCTCCGTTCACAAGGACGACGGCGTCGTCCGCCATTTCGTCGAGCATCTCCGTTTTGGCCTTGAAGACGCCGGCCCTGTCGTGCAGGAACTCCAGATGCGCCTGACCGATCACGGTGAAGACCGCGATGGTCGGCCTTGCGATCCGCGCGAGATCTCGCATCTCGCCGAAGCCCGAGATCCCCATCTCCACCACAGCCGCCGTATGCTCCGGGCAGATGCGGGAGATCGTCATGGGGACCCCGATCTGATTGTTCAGGTTCCCCTCCGTCTTCAGGACGCAAAAGTGCTGTTCCAGGACGGCGGCGATCATCTCCTTGGCAGAGGTCTTCCCCACGCTTCCGGTGATGCCGACGAGCGGGATCCGCAGCTCCGAACGGAAGTCCGCGGCGATCGATTCCAGCGCTCTCTGTACATCATCCACCAGCAGGATCGGCCGCTCCTCTCCCGCGGGGATGCGCTCCGCCAGACAGCAGGCCGCGCCTCTGTCGAACGCAGCGGAGATATAGTCATGTCCGTCGACATTCTCCCCTTTGTAGGCGACAAAAAGGTCTCCGGGCCGGACCTTCCTGCTGTCGATCGCGATCTCCCTTAACTGCGTATGTCCATCATATCGTCCGCACAGCGCACCGCTGCAGGCTCTCGCCGCGCGTTCAAGATCCATATCCCACATATCCATTCCTCCATGAACTGAGTATAACATACGCCCGGACAATATGCAAAAGAATTCCCTTGCCCGTTTCTGAAAAAAAGTAGTGCGATCGGAGATGAGTTGTGTTATACTACTGCCCGAACGTTTATTTCATAGAACAAAGAGGAACGAATTATGAATTATGTCGTGGTCGATCTGGAGTGGAACCAGGCGATGAGCTCCCGGTCTTCCGTTTTCAACAAGCTGCCGATCCATCTGCGCGGCGAGATCATCGAGATCGGCGCCGTCCGTCTCGATGAAGAGATGCGTCCCACCGACGAGTTCACGATCGACGTAAAGCCGGTGTACTTCCGCCGGATGCACTACAAGGTGAAAAAGATCACCGGTTTTGACAAGGAGCGCCTTGCGAAAGGCGTGGGTTTCGTGGAGGCGATGGAGCGTTTTCGCGCCTGGTGCGGGGACGACGTGACCTTTCTGACCTGGGGCTGTGACGACCAGGGCATCATGGAGCAGAACATCATCATCCACGACCTGGACTGGGACTGGATCGCCGGCTGGGTCAACCTGCAGATGATCTACAATCTCCAGACCGGCGGAGACAAGAACCAGCGTTCTCTCGCCAGCGCCATGGAGCACTTCGGCATCGAACAGACGCGCATCGCCCACGACGCGCTGGGCGACGCTTACAACACCGCTCTGGTCACGACTTTTCTGGATATGCGCGAGGGGCTGCGGATGTATCCAGAAGCTGCCAAGATCCTCGCCAGCCGCATGCCCAACTACAAGCCTCCCGCAGAGAACAGTGTGCCGGAAGCGATCGTCCACGAGAGCTTCGACGGCTTCGAGAGCAAAGCCGCCGCCTTTGCCGACGAGCGGCTGGGGCGTCTCGTATGCCCGATATGCGGCGCGCAGCTCACCGGGACCAAATGGGTCAACCAAGGGGACCAGCGGTACATGGACTTGTTCCTCTGTCCGGAGGACGGCGCTTTCCTCGCCCGGATCCGATTCCGCAAAGACCCCGTGAACGGCTCCTGGGCCGTGAACGAGCTGGTCTATCCCGCCGGGGAGGAACTGCAGGAGCATTACCGCGCCAAGTCAGCCCAGTCCCGCCGCCGCGGCCGTGGGCACTCTGCCCGGAAGAACCGCCCCGCGAACATCCAGTAGCATCCGGCTGCGAGAAAAGACCGGGGACTACAACTCTGTAGTCCCCGGTCTTTTTCATCTTTCCTCTTCTTCGTCCCGATCCGTGTCGCTCTGTCCCTCCGGATTAGACGCATACCAGATCGCGCGCTGTACGGTCTCGGAGATCTTCTTCCCGATCTCTGAGCCGATGCTGGCCATCCGCATCCCGAAGGCGATCCCGTCGTCGATCCTGCGGTCGATGGTGTCATCCGGCTCTTCGGCGTCATCGCTCTCATCCCTGCTGACGTGCATACGCCTGCCTTCTCCCGACATGGCCCTGCCGACCACATCGCCGCAGTCTACACGGCCGCCGGCGCAGACGTTCCCGCCGACATCATCGCATCCCACATGCGATCCGGCATAAACGCCGCCGCCCACATCGCCGCACTCGACGTATGTGCCGGCTCTGACGTTCCCTGCCACGTCGCCGCAGTCCACGCTCTCGCCGGCCACCACATCGCCGTACACTTCGCCGCAGTCCACCGCGCCGCCAGCGGACAGATCCCCTGCGACGCTCCCGCAGTCCACGCCGGTCCCTGCTGTCACATCGCCGCCCACGTCGCCGCAGTCCACCGATGTGCCGGCTCTGACGGAGCCCGCGACACGGCCCTTGATCTCCACAGAGACATCGCTCTCGACGTCCTGCGCCGGACCTTCGTAATGGAACACGAGACGCCGCTTCGCATCCGTGACCGCCGGGTCGTCGGCCATGCGGTCGACCATCTCTCTTCCGTGGTACAGGACCACATAGAATCGGTCGTCATCCGGCCAGTCGCGCTCGGGGAGGTCCGTGTCCCCCGGACCTGGCTGTTCTTCACCGGGAACGGTCTCCCCTTCCGGCGTCTCACGGTGCTCGCTCTCTCCGCGCGTATCGGGCGCAGCGGTCGGCAGCGTCTCGCGTCCGAAGAGGGCATCGATCGACACCGAGAAAAGGTCCGCCAGCAGAGGGAGCGCGGAGATGTCCGGACAGGAGTTCCCGTTCTCCCACTTGCTCACCGCCTGATAGGATATGCCCAGGGCGTTGGCCAGCTGTTCCTGGGTCAGGCCGTGCTCTTTCCGCAAAAGCATGATGTTTCTTCCGAGGATCTCGTTCATGGCTCCTGCCTCCTTTGTTTTTGTGGCTGTAGCATATCCAAATGTGCCGATAAAGGCAATAAACTGTTCGTTGTATGGCATAAAAGAGCCGATCTCAACCGGCAGTTGAGTTTGGCTCTTCCTGTGCGAAATAGCCTTTCGCGTCCTCTTCGTCCTTGGCGATCTGGTCGGAGAGGGCAGCGCGGTCGGCAAAGCGGATCTCGCTGCGCAGGAACCGGTAGAACTCCACCCGCGCGCGATGGCCGTAGAGGTCGCCCTGATAGTCGATCAGATGGCTCTCCACCGTCACGCGTCCTTCCTGGCTCACCGTAGGGCGGACGCCGATGTTCGTCACGGCAGGCCACAGCTCTCCGTTATCCAGATAGACCTTCGTGGCGTATACGCCGAAGCGCGGGACGATCACCCCGCCGGGGATCTCCATGTTGATCGTGGGAGAGCCCAATCTCCGTCCGAGATGATAGCCGGAGCGGACGATATCGGTGAGGGTATGCGGACGGCCGAGCCAGCGTCTGGCCTCATCGACGCGCCCGTCCCGGATCAGCTCCCGGATGTGGGTGGAGCTGACGATCTGCCCGTCGAGCATCACCGGCGGGATCACATCGCAGCCGAGCCCATGCTCGCAGCTGTACCCCTTCAGACGCTCCGCGTTCCCCTGTCCCCGGTAGCCGAAGCAGAAGTCGTGTCCGACGACGAAATGAGCGACCTGGAGCTCCCGCACGACAGAGTCGAGGAAATCCCGCCATTCCATCTGCATCATCCTGCGGTCGAAATGGATGAACACCACGTTCTCGATCCCGAAGCAGCGGTGGATGATCTCCTCGCGGCCTGCCGCGCTGTTGATCAGCGGGACTTCCTTCCCGAAGACCAGCGTATCGGGGTGCTGGTCGAAGGTCAGCACCGAGGGCATCAGGCCCTGCTCCTTCGCCAGGAGCTTCGTCCGCTCCAGGAGCGCCGCGTGGCCCAGATGGACCCCGTCGAAGAAGCCCATGGCCAGCACTCGTTTTTGTTCTCTCATAGGCGCTATACCTCAAAAAAGCTCTTGATGGTCCGCAAGAGGCCCCGCTGTACGCAGCTGAGAGCCAACAGATCGCCCCGCGGGCCATAGACGCGGTAGGTCCTCTCCGCCGCATCCGTCGGGATCTGGGCCCCTACGCGGATCTTCTGCTCCGCCTTCGCGTCGACGCGCAAGGCCGGGAGATCCCGGAAGAGCGTATCGAGCGGGAGCAGCAGTTCCTGGACAGCTCCTCGATCGGCGGCTTCCTGCACCTGGGCGATGGTATGCGCTCCTGCCAGACGGAACGAGCCGCAGCGGATGCGGCGCAGAGAGCTCATGCAGGCCCCGCAGCCCAGTCTCTGTCCGATATCGTGGCAGAGCGTCCGGATGTAGGTGCCCTTGGAACAGCAGACGTCCAGGGATACCTCGTCTCCGTCCCGTCCCAGCATGCGCAGCTCGGAGATCCTGACCGGGCGCGGTGCGCGTTCCACTTCCCCGCCCCGTCGCGCGATATCGTAGAGCTTCTGCCCGCCGACTTTGATCGCAGAATACATGGGCGGGATCTGCAGGATGTCTCCTCGGAACGCGGACAGGGCGGATGCGAGCTCCTCATCCGTGACCTCTCTCGCTGAGCCGCCTGTCCTGTTGCCCGTGATATCCTGGGTATCGGTGACGAGCCCCAGACGCATCCCGGCCAGATAGCGCTTCTCCTGCGCCTCCGCGAACTCCACCGCCCGCGTCGCCCGTCCCACGAAAACGACCAGCAGACCTGTCGCCATGGGGTCCAGGGTGCCGGAATGCCCGATCCTGCGCTCATGCAGGATGCCCCGGAGCTTTGCGACGACATCGCTGCTGGTCCAGTCCGCAGGTTTGTCGATCAGCAGGATGCCGTTCATGCCCAGCCCTCGTCGATGGCCGCGAGCAGTCTCTCGCGGGCCTGTTCAGGCGGCAGGGGGATGTTGCATCCGGCGGCCATTTTGTGCCCGCCGCCGCCGAAGAGGCTGCAGAGGGCGCAGCTGTCGAAGCTGGGGCCGGAGCGGACCGAGACTCTGCTGTTGCCTTCCGGGAGCTCGCGGATCGTGATGCTGACGACGCTCCCTTCCGCGCGGCCGGCGAGACCGGCAAGATCGTCCAGATCGTCCTTCGTCGCACCGGCGTCCCGGATCATCTCTTCCGTGATGAGAGCCACAGCCACCTTCCCTTCGCGATGGAAGCTCATGTTCGCATAGATGCTCCCCTCCAGCCGGATCCTGGCGCGGGACACCCGTCGGAAAAAGATCTGATTGAGCGCTTTGTTATCGGCGCCTGCCTCCAAGATCTCCGCCGCCGCGCGAAGAGCCGCCGCATCCGTGTTGGAATACTGGAAACAGCCGCAGTCTGTCGAAAGGGCGATATAGAGGAGGTCCGCCTCCTCCCGGCTGACCGATCCGCAGAGCGTGCGGATCAGCGCGAGCACGATCTGTCCACAGGCCGCGCAGCTGGGATCGACGAGCCCATAGCGCGCATAGCCGGAATTGCTGGGGTGATGATCGATGCAGAGATCGACGCTTTCGGCTCGAGAGCCGCGGCCGATCATCTTCTCCGTCGCGACGTCGACGGCGACGACGAATCCCGGGTCATATCCCTCCGGCGCATAGAGAGGCTCGGCGTAGGGAGCGAGCTTTTTCGTCATCTGCTCGTTGGGACTGAGGAAAGCCGTCTTCCCGCAACGGCGCAGTGCGGAACAGAGAGCCGCGGCGCTGCCCACGGTATCCCCGTCCGGATCGCGATGGGTCAGGAGAAGGAACTTGTCCTGCTGTTCCAGCAGGCGCGCACATTCATCGATCTTCATCGCTCTCGTCCTCATCGTGGCGGATGTCGAGAGATCCGATGACCTGCGCGATGTGGGCGCCGTACTCGATGCTGTGGTCGACCTCGAACACCAGTTCCGGCGTGTACCGCAGATCGAGGCTCTGTCCCAGTTCATGGCGGAGCCAGCCGGCGGCAGACCGGAGCCCGCGCCGGAACTCCTTTTCGTTCTCCATGCCCAGCACCGACAGCCAGACCTTGGCATAACGCAGATCGCCGGTCGTCTCCACGCGGGTCACGCTGATCATGCCCTGCTGTACGCGCGGATCTTTGATCTCGCGCAGCTTGGCGGCCAGCACGCGCTGGATGTCGTCGTTCGTCCTGGCAAGTTTATTGGATGGCATGTTTTCCTCCTTAGTCTATGCTGGGGCGGCCCTTCGGCCGCCCCAGTCGATCCGATCGCAGATCGCCCTCGCCGCAGACGACTGTCCGCTCGGCGGGATCACTTATGACCGTCAGTCCTTGATCTGCTCCATCACGAAGCATTCGATGATGTCGCCGATCTTGATATCGTTGAACTTCTCCACCTGCATGCCGCATTCGTAGCCGCTGGCGACTTCCTTGACGTCGTCTTTGAAACGGCGCAGAGAGGCGAGTTCGCCCTCATGGATCACGATGTTGTCGCGCAGGACGCGGACATCGCAGCCGCGCTGGATCTTGCCGTCGGTGCAGTAGCAGCCGCAGACGGTACCGACCTTGGAGACCTTGTAGGTCTCGCGGACCTCGGCATGGCCGATGATGACCTCTTTGAACTTCGGCGCCAGCATGCCCTTCATGGCCGCCTCGATCTCGTCGATGCAGTCGTAGATGACGCGATAGAGACGGATGTCCACGTTGCTGCGGACGGCGCTGTCGCGGGCAGCGTTGTCAGGCCGCACGTTGAAGCCGACGATGATCGCGCCGGAGGTCGCGGCCAGCATGACGTCGCTCTCGTTGATGGCGCCCACCGCGCTGTGGATGACCTTGACGCGGACCTCGTCGTTGGAGATCTTCTCCAGCGACGCCTTGACCGCCTCGGCGGAGCCCTGGACATCGGCCTTGACGATGATGTTCAGCGTCTTCATCTCGCCGGCCTGGATCTGACTGAACAGATCTTCCAGGCTGACTTTCTTGGTGCCGGGCATGTCGCTGCTGCTCTGGCTGATGCGGCGTTCCTCGGCCAGTTCGCGGGCCATGCGCTCGTCGGCGACGGCGTTGAACACATCGCCGGCGCTTGGCACTTCGCTGAGGCCGGAGATCTCCACCGGGGTGGAGGGTCCGGCTTCGGTGACCCGCTGGCCTTTGTCGTTGATCATGGTGCGCACACGGCCCACGGCGGGACCGGCGATGATGATGTCGCCCAGCTTCAGCGTACCGTTCTGGACCAGGACGGTCATGATCGGGCCGCGGCCTTTGTCCAGACGAGCCTCGATGACGGTGCCCTTGGCGGCTCTGTTGGGATTGGCGCCGAGCTCCAGCACTTCCGCCTGGACCACCAGGTTCTCCAGCAGATCCTCAACGACATGCCGGTCTTGGCAGAGATCGGGACGATGATCGTATCGCCGCCCCACTCTTCGCTGACCAGATCGTACTCGGTGAGCTGCTGTTTGATCCGGTCCGGGTTGGCGCCGGTCTTATCCATCTTGTTGATCGCGACGACCACCGGGATCCCGGCTGCCTTCGCATGGTTGATGCTCTCGACGGTCTGGGGCATGATGCCGTCGTCCGCCGCCACCACCAGGATCGCGATGTCGGTGACCATGGCGCCGCGGGCACGCATGGAGGTGAAAGCCTCATGGCCCGGGGTATCCAGGAAGGTGACGGGACTGCCGTTGACATCCACGGTGTAGGCGCCGATATGCTGGGTGATGCCGCCCGCCTCGCCGGAAACGACATTGGCATGGCGGATATAGTCCAGAAGAGAGGTCTTGCCGTGGTCCACGTGGCCCATGACCACCACGACGGGAGCACGGGGCACCAGGTCCTCCGGCTTATCCTCGTGGTCGTCGATCAGGCGCTCTTCCACGGTGACGATGACTTCTTTCTCCACCTTGCAGCCAAGTTCCATGGCCACCAGAGCCGCAGTATCGTAGTCGATGATCTCGGAGATGGAGGCAAAGACGCCCAGTTTCATGAGCTGTTTGATGACCTCGGTGGCGGTCTTCTTCATGCGGGAAGCCAGCTCGCCCACAGAGATCTCGTCGGGGATCTCGACCTTCAGCTGCTGCTTGCGGGCGATCTCCAACTGCAGGCGCTGCATCTTGTCGCGCTCTTCCTGCCTGCGCTTGCTGGACGGCTGCTGGCCGCCGCGCTGCTTGGACTTCGACTGGATCTTCTCCTTGGTCCCGCGGCGCGGACCGCTGGCCCCGACTTTCGATCCGGCCATGTCCTCGAAGCGCTCGTTGTACTTTTCGATGTTGACGGCAGCGCCGCCGCGGGTATCCACCACGCGCTTCTCCGCCACCTGGCGCGGCACATGGGGCTTCTCCTTCTTCTCCTGCTTGAGCTGAGGCGCAGGGGCTGCGCCGGTCGTCGCGGGATGCTGCGCGCCCTGTGCGGGCTTGGCCGCAGGCTTGCTCTGCGCCTGGCCCTGAGGCGCGCTCTTTACGGTCCCCTTCTGTTCAGGCTGCTTCTCCACCGGCTTCTCCGCAGGTTTCGGGGCAGGCGGGGCCACCCGGAACACGTCTTCCAGGCTGGCTACCTGATTGTGCTGCGTGATATATTCGAAAATGACATCCAATTCGGCATCTTCGAGGACCTGCATGTGGTTCTTGGGAGGTGCGAAATACTCCGTCATGATCTGAGAGACGACCTTGGACGTCACCCCCAGATCTTTCGCCACCTCATGTACGCGATACTTCACCATACTCATACGTTAGTCCTCCTTGTTCCTACGATCTTCTTGCCCTTCTGGGCTTTCCGTCTGACGGCCTTCTCCTTGCGGAGCTCCACCCGCTGCGCGGCCTCGCCATACTCTTCCGGCCACTGGGAAGCGAGCAGTCCCATCAACGCCGTCGCAAAGCCCAGGTCTGAGACAGCCGCCATGGAGCAGCCGCCGACGCCCAGAGCCTTGCCCAGTTCTTCTCTGCCGAAATGCAGGCGGACCATCTCTATGTTCCGCCCTGTGCAGGTGTTCTCCGCTCTGCGCGCGGCGTTCTCGGACACGTCCTCCGCCAGCAGGAGGAGCTTCCCCTTCCCTGCCCGGATGAGATCCGCGCTCTGGTCTTCCCCGAGCGCGATCGCGCTGGCGCGCCGCATCAGGCCCAAAAGGCTCAGGATCTTCTCTCTCATACGCCACGCTCCATCTCTTCGCGCAGCGACTGGTAGACCTCTTCCGGGATCTGGGCGGAGAGCGCCCGCTCCAGCGCCCGGGACCGGACCGCCTTCTTCAGACATTCCGGGTCCGTGCAGACATAGGCGCCGCGTCCGTTCGCCTTCCCGCGCAGGTCCAGATGGACCTCGCCCTCCGGCGAGCGAACGACCCGCATCATCTCCCGTTTGGGTCTCATCTCACGGCAGCCGAGACACTGCCGCATGGGGATCTTCTTCTGTACGGGCATCCCTGCCACCACCTTTCCATCGGGACAGGTCCGCTGCGCTCGTTCCCGCCCGAGGGCGTGAGCGTCGCGTCCGCTCCCTGTCATGTTGTTTTGTCCTGCGGGCGCAGGACGTCATCAAGCCTCGCTCTGGGGCTTGATATCGATCTGATATCCCGTCAGCTTGGCAGCCAGGCGGGCGTTCTGGCCCTCCTTGCCGATGGCGAGGGAGAGCT
>JAFZOC010000231.1 GCA_017550765.1 Oscillospiraceae bacterium | reverse complement strand
CGCAGCGCTCCGGGTCCAGCTCCATCCGGTATAGGGAGACCCGGTTGAAAAAGCCGTAGATCGCCCCCAGGGGGCAGAGATACTTACAGAAGGGCCGCCAGATCGCAAGGCAGGCCACCAGGATGATCACCAGCAGCGAGGCCTTCCAGGAAAAGAGCGGGCCCAGCTGCATCCGGACCAGAGGATCCCGGAGGGCGAGCAGGCTGCCCGCCAGGGTCCCGGCGGGGCAGAGATACTTGCAGTAGTAGGGCGTCAGCTCCGTGCTCAGCGGCAGGACGATCACCAGGACGCCCAGCACCGCGTATTTCAGGGCCCGCAGAGGCCGGTCCGCCCGGTGCCGGTCCCGCTTGGGGAAGGGGATCTTGTTCAGGAGCTCCTGCAGCAGGCCGAAGGGGCAGAGGAGCCCGCAGACGGCCCGGCCCAGCAGGGCGCCGAAGAAGATCAGCAGCCCCAGCACATAGTAGGGGAAGCGGAAGCGCAGACCGCCCAGGAAGCTCTGGAGAGAGCCGATGGGGCAGGCGCCGACCGCACCGGGGCAGGAATAACAGTTGAGCCCCGGCACGCAGATCGTCTTCAGCGGGCCCTGGTAGATCTTCCCGGTGAAGAAGCCCTTGAAGTTGGCGTTGTGCAGCAGGGTGGAGACCGCCTGGATCCCGAGCCGTCTGTTCCGGTGTGCCCGCAGGTCTTTCCGATGCTTATCCAATGCCGACACACTCCATACAGACACGGACCGCCTTGGCCATCACGGCGCTGTGCTGTCCCAGCAGACAGCCGACCGCGGTCAGGACGGCGCCCAGGGCCAGCAGCAGCGCGCCGATCGTCCCGCGTTTCACAGCAGGCCCTCGATCACCGCGGCCCAGCCCTCGTAGCTCATGGACCCGACGTAGAGCTTGCTGGTCTTCTCTTCGCCCAGAGCCTGGATCACGTCGGCGAGAGCGTCGCGCTCATACTGGGTCAGCTCCCGGTCGATCACATGCCCCTCGCGGTCCACGAAGATGGTGGTGGGCACATAGCCGGAATCGAACTCGTCAAAGGCGCTGCAGTGGTGCAGGATGGGGTACTGGACGCCGGCGCGCTCGAGGACCGCGTCCACGTCATCCTCCATGCCTTCGGTGGCGTACACGCCCAGGATCAGCAGCCCGCGGTCGGCGTAGGCCGCATACAGGTCCTGCAGGTCCGGCATCTCGCCCACGCAGGGGCCGCACCAGGGCTCCCAGAAATTGATCATGGTCAGCTCATGCTCGGCAAAGACGCTCTCGTCCCAGGTGTTGCCGTCCCGGTCCGTGGTGCTGAAGACGAAGTCCGGGGAGAAGGCCACCGGCTCCTGGACGGGCTCCTGGACAGGCTCCCGGACGGGCGGCTCTGCGGCAGGGGCCGAGGCCTCCTGCTCCGGCTGAGCGGGGGCGTCGCTCTTGGCGCCGCAGCCGCAGCAGCAGAACAGCAGGCAGAGACACAGGAGCAGAGAGAACAGTTTTTTCATGGATGACATCTCCTTCGAAGATCGCGATAACGGCAGTATAGCACCCCCTGCGGGAAATGTAAAGCCGCCTCCCGCGGGATCTGCCGCAACGCCGCCCTGCGCCTGCCGTCCCGTCCGGGGCGGCGGGGAGCGGCGCTGACCAGGCCCCGAAGGCGGGAGAGCGCAGTCCCTCCCGCTTTTTCTTGACAAAAGCGAGGTTTTTTTGTACCCTGAGAGCACTGACACTGCAAGGAGGATCTGCCCTATGAAGAAGACCGCCGCGCTGCTGCTGGCGCTGACGCTGCTGCTGGGCCTGACGGCCTGCGGCGAGACCGGGAGCGCGGAGCCCGCCCGCGCCATGCCCATCGACCAGGGGCAGGCTGCGTACCCGGCGCCCGAGGCGGAGAGCGCCGCCCCCGCTCCGATCGAGGAGCCGGAGACGGTGGACTGGGATCTGGCGATCTGCCAGCCGGAAGAGGCCTACCGCGAGGTGGAGCACTACAACATCGACCCCACGGGCTACCGGGGCATGAGCCTGCGCCTGACGGGAGAGTTCTCCGTGGTCCGGGACCACGGCAAGACCTTCTATTACTGCGGCGTCCGGGATGAGGACGGCTGCATCGAGAACCTGGAGCTGCGTTTCCCCGGGGACGGGAGCCTGCCCGAAGGCTTCCCCGAGGAGGGCGCTGTGGTCACGGTCTGGGGCATCCTGGACTACTACACGACCGAACGGGACGGCAAGAGCGTCAACAGCGCCGTCCTGACCAGCGCGGGGCTCTCCCGCATCCAGGGGGACGGCCGGGACTGAGCCTCCCCGACACGCTGTGGCCTGAGGAGGGAGCCCCTCGCGCCGTTTCGGCGAGAAACGCCGCAAAAAGGCCGCGACGGCGCAAATTTCCCCTTGACGAACGGGGAAAGGGATGGTAATATACGCAGGAATGCGCCCGCGATCTACGCTGTGGGGCCTGCCGCCGACGCGGTGTCCTTTCCGCCTACAGCCTGGACGAAGGGTATAGCAACGATAAGAAAGGAGCATCACCCATGATCACCAAGGAAAAGAAGACCAACGTCATCAACGCCAACGCCACCCACGAGAACGACACCGGTTCCCCCGAGGTCCAGGTCGCCATCTGGACCGAGCGTATCCGCGAGCTCACCGAGCACCTCAAGCAGCATCCCAACGACGACCACAGCCGTCTGGGCATGTATCAGCTGGTCGGCAAGCGCCGCCGTATGCTGGACTATCTGGCGAAGAAGGACATCGAGCGTTACCGCGCGATCATCGCCAAGCTGGGCATCCGCAAGTAAGTTGCCTTTGCCTCGCATCTGAAGGGTATGAAGGTTTTGGACGCAGGGGATAACTGAATAGGATCCCCTGCGTTTTTTCTGCCCGTCTGAGATCCCCCGCGCATCCCGCCCCGACGCTCCCCGGCTTCGTATTTGGAAAAGGGCACAGCCCCTGCGCCTTCTTCCAAGTGCGGATCTGGGGAAGACCCTTCAGCCTGCCCTGCGGGCAGCCAGCTCCCCTTGACAGGGGAGCTTACAAGGAAAAGGAGATTTGAAATGATCATCACCAACAAACAGTTCCCCAACTACCGCAAGTATGAGATGATGTACGAGGGCCGGCCCCTGTCTATGGAAGTCGGCAAGATGGCCGAGCTCTGCAACGCCGCCGTCCTGGTCCGCTACGGCGAGACCACCGTCCTCGTCACCTGCACCGCCTCCGCCCGTCCCAAGGACGGCATCGACTACTTCCCTCTCGCCGTGGACTTCAACGAGAAGCTCTACGCCGTGGGCCGCATCCCCGGCAGCTTCATGCGCCGTGAGGGCAAGCCCAGCCTGCCTGCCGTGCTG
>JAFZOC010000230.1 GCA_017550765.1 Oscillospiraceae bacterium | reverse complement strand
GGACACGAGGGCAAGACACGGAGGACGCGGGGCGGGAGACGGGGGGAACGGGGGGAACGGGAGGCGGGAGGCGTGGAGCGGGAGACGGGAGACGCAGAGCGGGAGACGGGGGGACCGGGGAGAAACAGCGCCCCCGTCCGGAAGGACAGGGGCGCCGGTCGGGGCAGGGGCGCTGTGAGGCGTTCGGGATCTTTGGGCGGGGACCGGGACGGGCCGCGGGGGGCGCTTCTCGGGCAGACCCCGTGGGGACGCCCTCAGCGGCTGCTGTGCCGCGCCAGGGTCTCCAGCAGCCACTGGCCCGTGGCGTTGAAGTCCTCCTCGGTGAAGCCGCTGTGCTTGAGCACGCTGGACTTCAGGGCGGAGCAGGGCTCCGGCGCCGCGGAGAAGGACCACATGCAGTAGGAGATCCCCTCCCGTTCCAGCAGCTCGATCCAGAGATCCGCGCTCTCCAGGTCCCGGGGGAAGCCGGCGCTGGCGGAGGTGACGCCGTACTCGGTGACGAAGACGGGCAGGCCCGCCCGGCTCACTTCCTCCAGCATGTCGCGCTGTTCCTGGCCGTGGGTGGCGGCGTAGAAGTGAAAGGTGTAGAGGATGTCCTCATAGGGCAGGGGGTCGGCGGCCACGCTGCGCAAGTCCGAGGACCAGGCCGGGTCCCCCACCACGATCAGGGCCCGGGGGTCCTTCTCCCGGATGACGGGGACGATCCGCTCCGCGTAGCGCTTGACCGCGGGCCAGTCCACGCCGTTGGGCTCGTTGCAGATCTCGTAGATCACGTTGTCGTAGTCCTTGAAGCGCTCGGCCATGGCCGCGAAGAAGCCCTCGGCCTCGTCAGCGTAGGTGTTGGGGTCGCCGTCGCTGAGGATGTGCCAGTCGATCAGCACATACATGTCCTGGGCCCTGGCCAGCTCCACGCCCTTGACGATGTCCTCCTCGTGGCGGGCCTTGTCGCCGTTGGTGCAGTAGCCCACGCTGCCCACGCCGTAGGTGTACATGGCCAGGCGGAGCACGTTCACGCCGTAGTCCCGGGACAGCTCCCGGAACAGCTCCTCGTTGAGATAGGCCTCGGCGGTGAGCAGGCCGTTGGTGCTGACGCCCCGGAGCATGACGGGGGCGCCGTCCCGGTCGCAGAGCTTCCCGTCCACCACCCGGAGCCGTCCGCAGACGGAGGGGCGGGCCCGGCCGTCGGCGACGGCCTCGGGGGCTTTGGCGCAGCCGGCCAGCAGCGCGCACAGCAGGATCGCCGCCAGCAGGAGAGACAGCAGTTTTTTCATGAGATCCTCCTTTTTGTCAGGTCGGGAGACGGCGCGGCCCGGGGGACCGCCGGGATGGGCGGGCCGGGGCGCCGGGGACGTCGGATGGGGCGCGCCAGGCGCCTCCGGGGAGAGGGGACCGGGCCGTCCGGGGGGCACAGAGACCGTCGGGGGGCCGTCGGGGCGGAGCGCCCGGGGAGACGGAGCGGCCCGGGACCGGGCCGTCGGGGGCACAGAGACCGTCGGGGGGGCCGTCGGGGGCTCAGAAGACGAAGTTGCCGTCCCGGAACACCGGGACGCGGGCGCCGTCGGCCCGGATGCCGTCGATCTGGGTGCCGGCGGTGCCGAACATGAAGTCCACATGCTGCATGGAATCGTTGGCGCCGTGGGCGGCCAGCTCCTCCTTGCTCATGGTCTCGCCGCCCCGGATGTTCTCGGGATAGGGCCGGCCCAGGGCCAGGTGGCAGGCGGCGTTCTCGTCGTACAGGGTGTTGAGGAAGAGGATGCCCGACTGGGAGACGGGGGAGGCGTAGGGGACCAGGGCCACCTCGCCCAGGCGGGACGAGCCCTCGTCGAACTGCAGCAGCCGCGCCAGGGCCTCCCTGCCCTTGGCCGCGTCGAAGGCCGTTACCCGGCCCTCCTCGAAGCGCAGCCAGAAGCCCTCGATCAGCTCGCCCTGGTAGTTCAGGGGCCGGGAGGCGTAGACCACGCCGTTGACGCCGCTGCGGGAGGGCATGGAGAAGCACTCCTCCGTGGGCATGTTGGGGTCGAAATAGACCCCCTTGGGCGTGGTGCAGCCGCCGCCGACCCAGATGTGGTCCTCCACCAGGTCCAGCAGCAGGTCCGTCCCCAGCTCGCTGCGGAAATGCAGGCTCCGAAAGCGCAGCTCGTTGAGCTTCCGGGCGTGGGCGATCATCTCCCGGTCGTGGGCGTCCCAGGCGGCGACGGGGTCGTTGTCCTCGGTGACCCGGGTGACGGCGAAGATCGCCTCGCCCAGCTTCTCGAAGGCCTCGTCCTCCGGCAGCTCCGGGAAGACCACCTTCGCCCAGCCCCGGGAGGGCAGCCCGAAGACGCACCACTGGCCCTCGTTGTTCATGGTGTAGGGCATCAGGTCCGCCATCTTCCGGTGATAGGCCATGCTGGCGATGCGCAGCTTCTCGCCGTCCACGCCGGCCATGGCGCCGGGGGTGTCGGAGCTGATCGAGATGTAGCAGGCGCCGCCGTCGTGCTCGTACTTGGTCTTGTCATAGCGCCACTGGGGGATCTCGGCCAGGACCTCCGGCGTGCCGTACTCGTAGGCCATCCGCGTCAGATCGCTGTCCCGCCAGTCCACATGGACGTACCGGGCGCCGGCCTCGTAGGCGGCCCGGACCAGCTTCTTCACGAAGGCGGCGTCGTGGACGTTGGCGTTGACGATCACGGGCTGGCCCTTCTGGACGTTGACGCCCTTCTTCACCACCAGCTCCGCCAGTTTATCATACATCTTCTCTGTGACCATGATCGGACCTCTCTTTTTTCGTTGATGGCCGGGCGCGGGGCCCGGCTGCGGGGGGAGGGGGACCGCCGGCCCCTATTCTAGCACGGCTGCGGGGAAAAGGGAAGGGCGGGATCCGGGGGCGTCGGGGAGGATCCGGGGGCGCCGGCGGGATCCGGGGACGCCAAGGGTGTCGGGGCGGGATCCGGCGGGAAGCGGATGACCTGCGCCGCGGCGTCCACCCGGGCCTCCACGCCGAAGGGGAGGATGCAGCGGGGCAGGGCGTGGCCCACGTCCAGGCCCCAGACGATGGGCAGCGCGGGCCGCCGGACGAGCTCCGTCAGAGCCGCCCGGTACTCCCGGTCGAAGGCCCCGTCCACGGGCCGGCCCACCAGGATCCCGGAGACGGCGTCGAAGACCCCCGCGTCCCGCAGATAGCCCAGTGCCCGGCGGTATTTGGCCGGGGACATGCGCTCCTCGCTGGTCTCCAGCAGCAGGATGCGGCCCCGCCAGTCCTCCGGCGGCGGGAAGAGGCCGTAGCGCCGGCAGAGCTCGGGCATGTCCGCGTAGCGCGTCGGGTCGAAGACGTCGTGGAGCGTGTCGAGACAGCCGCCCAGGATCTGCCCGGAGAAGCGGGGCGGGCCCTGCAGCAGCTCGAAGCCGGTGCCGGGGCAGGCGGGCAGCTCGCTGCCCAGCGCCGCGGGGGACCAGTCCGTCCGCGACGCGTAGCGGAGAGGGCTGGGCCGGACCTCCCGGATGCCGCCCGTGGCGCACAGCTCGTCGAAACAGCGCCGGGTATAGGGGAGCATCTCCGGGCCCGGCTCGCAGACGTCCGGGAGGAAGGCCTGGCCGTAGAAGCTGCGCAGGCCCACCTTGTGCAGCATGAGATGGCCGACGGTGGTGTCGGAGAAGCCCAGGAAGATCTTGCCCGCGGCCGCCCCTGCCGCGGCGGCCAGCTCCCCGTGCCCGAACAGCCAAGGCAGCAGGCGATAGCTGTCGTCGCCGCCGATGGCGCAGAGGATCATGTCGATCTCCGGGTCCCGCAGGGCCTGGAGCAGGTCCGCCGCCCGGGCCTCGGGATGCGCCCGGATGAAGTCCAGGCCCGCCCGGGCGTGGGGCAGGAAGCTCACTTCCAGGCCCCGGTCCCGGAGCCGGCACAGGCCCAGCTCCTCCTCGTGCCGGACGAAGGGCTCGCCCAGGAGCCCCCGGGAGAGGCTCACGATGCCGATCTTCCTGACCATGACGGTCCCTCCTCTTCGATGCCGCGGCGCAGGGGGCCG
>JAFZOC010000229.1 GCA_017550765.1 Oscillospiraceae bacterium | reverse complement strand
GCCACCGGCGGAGGCCCAGGAGATCGCGTTGCCCTGGGTGTCGGTGATGGTCACCATGGTGTTGTTGAAGGAAGAGCTGATATGGACCTGGCCCTTTTCGATGTTCTTGCGCTCTCTGCGGCGCGTACGGACGACTTTCTTCTTAGCAGTTGCCATGATCTATATCCCTCCCTTACTTCTTCTTGTTCGCGATGGTGCGTTTCGGGCCCTTGCGGGTGCGCGCGTTGGTCTTGCTGCGCTGGCCGCGCACGGGCAGGCCGCGGCGATGCCGCAGGCCGCGGTAGCAGCCGATCTCGGTCAGGCGCTTGATGTCCAGCGCGGTCTGACGGCGGAGGTCGCCTTCTACGATGAAGTTGTGATCGATGCATTCACGCAGTTTGGACTCTTCCTCGTCGGTGAGGTCCTTCACGCGGGTGTCGGGGTCGATCCCGGTCATGTCCAGGATCTTCTTTGCGCTAGTCCTGCCGATGCCATAAACATAGGTGAGTCCGATCTCGATCCTCTTGTCTTTGGGCAGGTCAACGCCGGCGATACGTGCCATACTTTTTTCTTCCTTTCGAAATGTTCTTCCGCACTTGGACGGAGCGGGGACTTGTTCCCGCCGGAGGGAGTCCCTGTTCCATGCGGGATGTTGTGAGACAGGAGCTTCTGCCCTGTCGCCGGGGCTTTTTGCTGGGTCTGACGCTCTGCCTGAACAGCGCACAAGGAGTCGATCTCCCGAGAGCGGCTCCGAAAGCTGCAGACCGCAGCGAAGAATGATTATATCAAAGGTGACTCCCGATCGTCAAGCCTTTTTTCATTCTTCGCGGTCCCTTTTTTCGTGCCGTCTCTGCCGACCGACCCTTGTAACAGCCTTAACCCTGCCGCTGCTTGTGCTTGGGGTTCTCGCAGATGACCATGACCTTGCCCTTGCGCTTGATGATCTTGCACTTCTCGCACATGGGCTTCACGGAAGGTCTGACTTTCATTTGGTATACCTCCTGCTGTTACTTGCTCCTCCAGGTGATGCGGCCGCGGGTCAGGTCGTAGGGCGACATCTGCACCGTGACTTTGTCACCGGGAAGGATACGGATAAAGTTCATCCGGAGCTTGCCGGAAATATGGGCCAGGATGATATGGCCGCCGCCGATATCCACCTGGAACATGGTGTTGGGCAGGGATTCCACTACCGTGCCCTCGAGTTCGATCACGTCGTCTTTTGCCAAAGCTCTTTTCCTCCAGATCTGATCAGATGTCGTCCGCCATGGTGAGGATCTCCGCTTCCCCATCGGTGATGAGGATCGTGTTCTCATAATGTGCGGCCAGAGAGCGATCCGCCGTGACGACCGTCCAGCCGTCCGACAGGATCCGTACACGCCAGTCCCCTGCGCAGATCATAGGCTCCACGCAAATGGTCATGCCCTTCAGCAGCCGGGGGTCTGCCCGGCGCACTTCGGGTCGGTAGTTGGGGACCTCCGGAGCTTCGTGCATGCCCCGGCCGATGCCGTGGCCCACGAAGTCCCGCACCACGGAAAAGCCGTGGCTCTCCACATAGTCCTGCACCGCGCCGCCGATGTCGGTGATGCGGTAGCCTACCCTGGCGAACCTGATCCCTTCGAAGAAGGCCTGCCGAGCCACCTCGATCAGGGCCTTCGCCTCCGGGCTCACCTCGCCCACGGCGTAGGTGCCGGCGCAGTCGCCGACGAAGCCGCGGTAGGTGGCGCAGAGGTCGATGGATACGATGTCGCCGTTGCGTACGATCCTTTTTCCGGGGATACCGTGGATGACTTCTTCGTTGACGGAGACGCAGGTCGCCGCCGGGAAGCCCTCGTAGCCCAGACAGCTGGGCTTGGCGCCGGACTTCACGATGTACTCATGCACGGCCCTGTCTATCTGCTTTGTCGTCATGCCGGCCTTCACGGCCTGCCGACCGACGGATCGAGCGCCGGCCGCGATCTTCGCGGCCTGGCGCATGATCTCGATCTCGTGGGGAGATTTGATGGTGATGCTCTCTGCCATCTCAGATCTCCAGAGCCCTGCGGATCTCCGCAGTGGTCTCTTCGATGCTGGGCTGGTTGGCCACCGTCCGCAGCTTGCCGCGGGCCTCATAGAAGGCTTTCAGCGGCTCGGTCTCCCGGTGGTAGGTCTCGAGCCTTGCCCGGACCGTCTCGGGGGCGTCATCCTTGCGGATCGTGAGCTCGCCGCCGCAGTTGTCGCAAACGCCCGCCACTTTGGGGGGGTTGTTGACGATGTGGAAGGTGGTGCTGCAGTCTTTGCAGGTCCTGCGCCCGGACATGCGCTCCACGATCACCTGGTCCTCCACCTCGATGGAGAGGGCGCAGTCGATCTGGATGCCCATCCGCTCCATGGCCTCCGCCTGGGGAATCGTGCGGGGCACGCCGTCCAGGATGTAGCCCTTGGCGCAGTCCGGCTCGGCCAGGCGGTCCCGGATGATGCCGATGATCACATCGTCGGGGACCAGCTTGCCGGCCTCGATATACGCTTTGGCCTCCAGGCCCACCTTCGTGCCGTTCTTGATGGCGGCACGGAGGATGTTGCCCGTGGAGAGGGTGGGGATCTCCAGCTCGCGGCTGAGGATCTCCGCCTGGGTGCCTTTACCGGCGCCGGGGGCGCCCAAAAGGATCAGCCTCATAGCGTTCCCTCCGGGATCAATCCAGGAAGCCCTTGTAGTTGCGCATGAGCATCTGGGCCTCCAGGGCACGGACGGTCTCCAGCGCAACGCCGACTGCGATCATGATGGACGTGCCGCCGATGGACAGGCCCGTCAGAGCCGCAGTGGAGCTGAAGTGGGCGATCAGGATGGGGACCACGGCGATCACGCCCAGGTACAGCGCGCCGAAGAGGGTGATCTTGTTGAGCACCTTCTGGATGAACTCGCTGGTG
>JAFZOC010000228.1 GCA_017550765.1 Oscillospiraceae bacterium | reverse complement strand
CTGAGCCTGATCGACCAGGACGCCGCGGGCTTCGCCCCGCTGGCGGCGGCATATGCGATCCCCAAGACGGACCCCGCCCGGGGCGAGAAGCTGCGGAGCGCGTCTCTCACGGCCTGCGAGGCCCCGCTGGAGATGCTGCGCCGCTGCGGCGAGACGGCGCAGCTCCTGGGCGAGCTGGAGGAGCGGGTGAGCCCCCTGCTGCTGAGCGACCTGGGCTGCGCGGCGGCGCTGTGCGCCGGTGCGCTGGAGGCCGCCGCCATGAATATCTGGGTCAACGTCAAGGGCCTGAAGGACGACGAGGAGGCCATGGCCCTCCGGCGCGAGGCCCTGCAGATCCTGGATACCGCCCGGCCGCTGGCGGAGGCGATCGCCGCCCGGGCGCGCGCGCGGCTGCTGGGCTGATCGCCTGCGCCGGATCGTGGGACGCTGCCCTGCGTCTGCGGGCGGCGCAGCCCTTGTCCGCCTGCCCCGAAAGGAGTTTTTGCATGCGTAAGTTCTCGACGAAACAGATGACCACGGACGCGGTGCTGGCCGCCGTGTGCGCGGTGCTGGGGGCCTTCGGGCCGGACCTGGGCAACCTGAAGATCACCTTCGAGGGCCTGCCGGTCATCGTCGCCGCCCTGCTCTTCGGGCCGCTGGACGGCGGGATCGTCGGCGGGATCGGGACGCTGCTGTACCAGGTGCTGCGCTATGGCGTCACGGCGACCACAGCGCTGTGGATCCTGCCCTATGTGCTCTGCGGTGCGCTGGTGGGCCGGATCGGCGAGCGCTTCGACCCCGAGAAGGACAGGGCGCGGCTCTTCGGCGCGGTGGCGGCGGGGGAGGGGCTCATCTTCCTGCTGAACACCCTGGTCCTGTACATCGACAGCAAGATCTACGGCTACTATTCCGCGGCCTTCGTATTCGGGAGCATCCCGGTGCGGGCGGGGATCTGCGCGGCCAAAGCGCTGCTCTACACGGCGGTGCTGCCGGCCCTGTTCCAGGCCCTGCGCCGTGGCGGCGCGCCGGACCGCAAGAGCGTCCAGCGGGACCGGGCCAAAGCCGCCCGCCAGGGTCTGGGCCCGGAGGAGCGCGACCGGGCCAGCGCCGCCATCTGCCGGCGGCTGCGGGAGCTGCCCCAGGTCCGTTCCGCCGGGACAGTCCTGAGCTATCTGGCCCTGCCCGATGAGGTGGACCTGAGCGCGCTGCACGAGGAGCTCCGGGCTCGGGGCGTCCGGCTGTGCTTCCCGGTGAGCCTCTCCGGCGGCGTGCTGGAGGCCTGGGAGCCCGGGGGACTGGTCCGGGGACGCTACGGCATCCGGGAGCCGGACCGAAAGACTTCCCGGCCGGTGGATCCCGGCGAGATCGACCTGGTCCTGGTGCCCTGCGTCGCTTTCGATGCGGACTGCTCCCGCCTGGGCCACGGCGCCGGCTACTATGACCGCTATCTGCCCCGGACGGGCGCGGCCGCGATCGCGGTGGCCTTCGAGGCCCAGAAGCTCCGCAAAGTGGCCACGGACGACTTCGACGTCCCGGTGGACGCGGTGGTGACGGAGAAGGAGCTCTACAGGAAAAGAGCCTGAGAGGCCCGGGATATGACAGGAAGAGAGCCTGACGCCGATGCGTCAGGCTCTCTTCTTTTGCGCTGTCTCGGGGCGTTGTGTCGGGGGACTGTGCCGGGGGCGCGGAGCGCGTCAGCGCCGCGCCGGGACGATCTCGATCCAGTAGCCGTCCGGGTCCTCCAGGAAGTAGATGCCCATGGAGGGGTTCTCATAGCAGATGCAGCCCATGGCCTCGTGCTTCCTGTGGGCGGCCTCCATGTCCTCGGTCACGAAAGCCAGGTGGAACTCCTGCTCGCCCAGGTCATAGGGCTCTGTGCGGTCCCGGAGCCAGGTCAGCTCCAGCCGGAAGCCGGTCTGCCCGTCGCCCAGATAGACGAGCCTGAAACTGCCGTCGGCGGCGTCCTTTTCCCGCACGGGCCTGAGCCCCAGCGCCTCGTCATAGAACTTCAGGCTGCGTTCCAGGTCCAGGACATTGAAGTTGAAGTGGTCGAATGTGAACATGGCGGTCCCTCCTCGTGTGGTCTTTGTATTATCTTACCTCATTTCGCGCGGGCGGTCAAGCCGGTCCGCGCACCCGGCCAGGGCCCTGTGTGCACCCGGTCGGGGCCTTGCGCATAGGATGGAGCGGTGATCGGGATGACCTTGGATGGACTGCGCCCCGGAGAGCGGGCGCGGGTGAAGGCGCTCCGGCTGGTAGGGCCCCTCCGCCGCCGGCTGCGGGAGCTGGGCCTGATCGAGGGGGCTGAGATCTGCTGTCTGGGCCGCAGCCCCCTGGGGGATCCCGCGGCATATGAGCTGCGCGGCGCGGCTGTGGCCCTCCGGCGGGAGGAACAGGGCCGGATCGAAGTGGAGCCGTTCTGAGGAGCGGAGCAGAGCCCCTTTCGGGGGCTTTTTCGTCGGGAGGGAGGCGCGGGGGATGGAACGGAGCGTGGCGCTGGCAGGCGCGCCGAACGTGGGCAAGAGCACGCTCTTCAACCGGCTGACGGGGATGCGCCAGCACACCGGCAACTGGGTGGGCAAGACCGTGGAGCTGGCCCGGGGCCGCTGCGGGCAGTATCGGCTGACCGACCTGCCCGGGACCTTCTCCCTGAGCCCCTGCTCGGGAGAGGAACAGGTCGCCCGGGACTTCCTCCGCGCCGGCGAGGCGGAGGCGGTGGTCGTGGTATGCGACGCGGGCTGCCTGGAGCGGGACCTGATGCTGGCGCTGGAGTGCCGGGAGCTCTGCCCGCGGGTGCTGCTGTGCGTGAACCTGCTGGACGAGGCGGAGCGGCGGGGGATCCGGGTGGACTGCGCCGCGCTCTCTGACGCCCTGGGGATGCCCGCGATCGGGATCGTGGCCCGGCGGCGGGAGAGCCGCGGGCAGGTCCTCGCAGCCCTGGACGCGCTGCTGGCGGGGCCTGTGTCACCAGGGCCCCGGTGGGCCTATCCCGCGGCCCTGGAGGCGGCTCTGGCGCGGCTTGAGCCCCTGGCGGCAGGGACGGCGCTCCCCGGCCGCTATCTCTGCCTGCGGCTGCTGGAGCGGGAGGCCCTGGCCGCCGCCGGCCTGGGGGGAGAGGCCCTCTCGGACGCGGTGACCGCCGCCCGCGCGCGGGACGCCGGGAGAGCCTGCGCCGCGGCAGTGACGGGAGGCGCGGGCTACAGCGCCCGGGATCTGCGGATCGACCGGGCGCTCACGGGGAGATGGCTGGCTTTCCCGGCGCTGGGACTGATGCTGCTGGGCCTGCTGGAGCTCACGATCCACGCCGCCAATGTCCCCGCAGAACTGCTGTCCCGGGCTTTCGCGGCCTTCGGGGAGCTCCTGGAGAGGCTCTTCGCGGCGCTGGATGCGCCGGGCTGGCTGCAGGGCCTGCTGCTGGACGGGGCTTATGGGAGCCTGAGCCTGGTGGTGTCGGTGATGCTGCCGCCGCTGCTGATCTTCTTCCCCCTCTTCGCTCTGCTGGAGGATCTGGGCGTCCTGCCGCGGGTGGCCTATGTGCTGGACCGGCCCTTCCGCGCCTGCGGCTCCTGCGGCAAGCAGAGCCTGTGTATGATGATGGGTCTGGGCTGCAACGCGGTGGGCGTCACGGGGGCCAGGATCGTGGGCTCCCGGCGGGAGCGGCTCCTGGCCCAGCTCACCAACGCCATCACGCCCTGCAACGGGCGTTTCCCGCTGATCCTGGCCCTGCTGGGGGCCTTCTTCGGCGGGGCCGACCGGGCGCTGCTGCTGGCCCTGGTGCTGCTGGGGAGCCTGGGGATGAGCCTTGCCGCCACGGCCCTGCTCTCCCGGACGCTCCTGCGGGGGCGGCCCTCGCCGCTGGTGCTGGAGCTGCCGCCCTACCGGCGGCCCCAGCTGGGGAAGCTGCTGGCGCGCTCTCTGCTGGACCGGACGGGGCGGGTGCTGGGCCGGGCGGCGGCGGTGTCGGCCCCGGCGGGGGCGATCCTCTGGATCCTCGCGCAGGTGCCGGTGGGGGACGGGAGCCTCCTGACGGCCTGTGCCGGCGCGCTGGATGGGCCCATGGTGCCCTTCGGCCTGGACGGAGCGATCGCTCTGGCCTTCCTGCTGGGGCTGCCGGCCAACGAGACGGTGCTGCCGATCCTGCTGGCGGTCTACGGACTGGCGGGCGAGGCCGCGGGCGGGAGCCTCCCGGCCCTGGGCGCAGCTCTCACAGTGCAAGGCTGGACGCCGCGCACGGCGGTCTGTGTGCTGATCTTCACGCTGCTGCACTGGCCCTGCTCCACGACCCTCCTGACGATCCGGCGGGAGACGGGCTCCTGGCGCTGGACGGCGCTCTCGGCGGCGCTGCCCACGGCCCTGGGCCTGGCGCTCTGCGCCCTGGTCACGGCCCTGTGGCGGCTCCTGGCCTGAGCGCGGGAGCGGGCCCTGGCCCTCGAACGTGGGCGGTCCGTGCGATCCGGGGCTCCGCGCGCAGGGGAGATAAAAAAGGGAGATATGGGAAAGGCGGCCCCGTTCAGGGGCCGCCTTTCCCATGGGAGCCGGAGCTCCCTCACAAAAGCAGGAGGAAGTCCTCCCGGATCTTCTTTTTTCGGTAGAAGTAGAGGACGACCGTGGCGACCAGCGTCAGCGCCAGCAGGCCGAAGAAGAGCGGCGAGCCGCCCGCGTCCGATGGGCTCTTCAGCACCAGCGTGTGGTAGCCGGACCAGCCCAGCAGGCCCAGGATCACCAGCAGCGAGAGGATCGTGGACAGGCCCGGGCGGATCCGGAAGCCCACGTCGGTGCCCCGGGGATCTGCGCGCAGCGTCCCCTCGATCACATAGCTGAGACTGGAGCGGAAGGTGTCGTTGCGCAGGGAGCGGCGGCCCGTGAAGCGGATCTCGCCCAGATCGTCGCCGTCGGCGAAGCGGATGTCCTGCTCCTGGAAGGCCGCCATCAGAGCCTCCCTGGACTTCCTGGATACGATGTGTTCGACTTTCATAGTTCCCTCCCATCGGCCGCATCGGCCTGTTCCGGTTTCTTCTCCAGACCCACGGGGACCTGGGGCGCGCGCTCATGGATCTTCGCCAGGGCGGCGTCCATGGCCTTTTCGTCCTCGGACATGTTGTCGCAGATCTCTCTGCCGTCCACCAGGAAGACCAGCCGGAAATAGACGAAGGTGGCCTCCCCGCAGCACATGCGGCCCCGGACCTGCTGTACCCGGATGAAAGCCCGCTCCATGCGGGCGTAGGGGATGGCCTTCACCCGGAAGCCGACCCGGTAGTATGCCCCCAGGGCGCCCACCCGGACCCGGTCGAAGCGATCCGCCTGTTCATAGTCCGCGGCCAAGGCCGCGATATCCTGGCCCGCCACGGGGCCGGTGAACTTTTTTCCCGCCATCTGCGTCCCTCCCGCGCGCTTTTTTTCTATCTTAACAGAAAAGCCTTGCAGTTTCCAGCTTTTTTTATTATGATGATACTGTTGAGCTGATATCGAAAAGAAGCCTATCATTATGATGCCAAAACGGCAGAAGGGAGCCTCTATGCACTGCACGAGAAAAGTGACCAGCGACCTGATCTGGGTCGGCGCGGACGACCGGAGATTGGCCTGTTTCGAGGGAGTCTACGGCGTGCCCGACGGCGTATCCTACAACGCGTACCTGCTTCTCGACGAGAAGACCGTCCTCTTCGACACGGTGGACAAGGCCGTGTACAGCGTCTTCCTGGAGAACGTGGCCCATGCCCTGGGCGGGCGGGACCTGGACTACCTGGTGGTCCACCATATGGAGCCCGACCACGCCGCCACCCAGGAGCTGCTGCTCCAGCGCTATCCCAATGCAAAGATCGTCTGCAACGCCAAGATCCAGACCATGATGAAGCAGTTTATGGGCCTGGATCTCTCCCAGCGCACCATCCTGGTGAAGGAGGGCGACACCCTCTCCACCGGCAGGCACACCCTCACCTTCGTCATGGCCCCCATGGTCCACTGGCCCGAGGTCATGATGAGCTACGACCTCACCGACAAGATCCTCTTCACCGCCGACGCCTTCGGCACCTTCGGCGCGCTCAACGGCCGCCTCTTCAACGACGAGACCGACTTCTTCCTGGAGGATCTGGACGAGGCGCGGCGCTACTACACCAACATCGTGGGCAAGTACGGGCCCCAGGTCCAGGCGGTGCTGAAGAAGGCCGCAAAGCTGGAGATCGCCCTGGTCTGCCCCCTGCACGGCTACGTCTGGCGCAGCCACTTCGGCGACTTCCTGGAGAAGTATCAGCTCTGGAGCTCCTACGAGCCGGAGGAGAAGAGCGTGCTGCTGGCCTATGCCTCTGTCTACGGCCACACCGAGAACGCCGCCAACATCCTGGCCTGCATGCTCGCCGAGCGGGGCGTGCGCGTGCGGATGTACGACACCTCCGTCACCCCCGCCAGCTACATCGTCTCCGACGCCTTCCGCTGCAGCCACCTGGTCTTCGCCGCCACCACCTACAACGCCGGCGTCTTCGTCACCATGGAGCAGCTGCTGCACGACATCGCCGCCCACAACCTGCAAAAGCGCAAGGTCGCCCTGATCGAGAACGGCTCCTGGGCGCCCACCAGCGGCAAGATCATGCGGGATCTCCTCGCGGGCCTGAAGAACATCGAGTTCATCGGCGAGAGCGTCACCCTGAAGTCCGCCCTGGCTCCGGGCCAGCGGGAGCAGCTGGAGGCCCTGGCCGACGCCATCGCCGCCGACATCCTCCCCGCGCCCGCCGCCGTCCCCGCGGCCGCTGAGGCCGCGCCTGTGGCCCTGGGCCCCGACGCCGTGGACAAGAAGGCCTTCAACAAGCTCAGCTACGGCGTCCAGGTGCTGACCACCCGGGTGGACGGCAAGGACTACGGCTGCATCATCAACTCCGCCGTCCAGGTGGCCTCCGGCGAGCCCAAGAAGATGGCCATCTCCGTGATCGCCAAGAACTTCAGCGCCGAGATGGTCGCCAAGGCCGGCAAGTTCAACGTCTCCATCCTCACCGAGGACGCGCCCTACAGCCTCTTCGAGCGCTTCGGCTTCCAGTCCGGCCGGAACGTGGACAAGTTCGCGGGCCTGCCCTACGAGGACCGCAGCGCCAACGGCATCCGCTACATCCCCGAGTACACCAACGCCGTGATCTCCTGCGAGGTCACCGAGGTGAAGGATCTGGGCGCGTCGATCCTCTTCATCGCGGACGTGGTGGAGGCGAAGGTCCTCTCCAAGGCCCCCAGCTGCACCTACAGCTACTACCACGCCCACATCAAGCCCAAGAAGGCCCCCGCCGCCGAGCAGAAAGAGTGCTGGGTCTGCAAGGTCTGCGGCTATGTCTACGAGGGCGCGGAGCTGCCCGAGGGCTTCACCTGCCCGCTGTGCAAGCACGGCCCGGAGGACTTCGAGCACATCGTCCCCAACGCGAAGCCCAAGGTGAAGGGCTGGGTCTGCAAGATCTGCGGCCACTTCGAGCCCTGCGAGGGCGAGCTCCCGGCGGACTATACCTGCCCGCTCTGCAAGCACGGCCGGGACGACTTCGAGCGCGCCGAGCAGTGAGCCGCGGCAAAAGAACTGTCTATCCCGCTGTCAGGGGGCGAAGAGGGATCGCCCCCTGACGGCTGCATCAGATCGATGGATACAGCCCCCTGACCGGG